>CAZUYF010000005.1:0-24751 GCA_964624675.1 uncultured bacterium | reverse complement strand
TGCTGAGGATACAAATAACTTATTCAATTCGAAACTCCCTCCGGTTACCTGTTAATAGAAGTGTATCCTCTTTTTAATGGAATGTCAAACAGCGGGATTAACATTGATTACCCTCCGGTTTTCAGCAGGAGAAATCAATTGTATACTATCCTGGTTTCAAATATTTATCACTGTAGAGGGCTCTAATCACAGAAAGGCACGAGTTAACAATGAAGAAACTGCTTCCGATAATCACAGCTGCTGCTGTCCTCCTGCTCTTTGCAGGCTGCATGGGAACTTTCGAGACGGCAAGGGTGGTGCCTTTCAAAATAGGCGCTACTTATTTCACGACAATTGATTCGGATGATGATGATTCTGGTGATGACGATTCTTTCGGTATGCCTGGAATAATAGTTGAAACAGGATGGCCTGCCGGCCCGTCTCGGTTCGGAATAGGGCTTCACCTCAGAGCTGCTGCCGTTATTGAAACCGATGATGACGGCTTTATGCTGGTCTGGGGAGGCAAGCTGCAGCTGCCTCAGAACAGCTTTGCCGATATAGCTCTGGGTGTGGATATATGGGGATACTATCCGGGTGAGATCAAACTTTTCATCTCCAGACAATTGGGCATTATAGAGCCTTACGCCTGTCTGGGTGTAGTGGGTTTTCTTGATGCCGATGATGACGACGATGATGACACTATTGATATCTTCGGGGACGGGATGATGACCTACACACTGGGCACGATGCTGGAATTCGGCAGCGGGTCGGGCTGGATGCTCGCTGCGGAAATTGAAGGCGGAGATGTATGGGTCTCCCCTGGTGTCGGTGTGGGTCTGATTAAGGAATTCTGATCCATCGATCATGTTCACTGAACCGTTTGTAACACCAGATAATATCGATGATAAACTATCGGAGTGGCTGGCACGGATCGACAGGTATACTCATCCCAGACCGAATCTCACACTGAAACCGGAAAAGTGTGCCCTTCTGGTTGTGGACATGCTGCATTACTTTGCCGCTCCCTCCGGAAGAGTGTATCTGCCTTCGACCCAAGCTATCATTCCACGAATAGCCGCGCTCCTGAAACAGTGGAGAATGATCGGCGGAACCGTTGTTTACACACGGCACTGCCACAGCGGTTCTGAGGACCTTGGAATGCTTGGAAAATTCTTCAGTGATTATATCCGGTGCGGAAAGAAGGAATCCGAGATCATCCTCGAATTGTCCCCCCTCCCGGGTGAGAAGATTATCCGGAAGAATACGTACGATGCGTTTTACAATACTGACCTTGATGAATTTCTTGAAAGCAGGTCTGCAGAGCAGGTTCTTGTTACAGGAGTTCTAACGCAGATGTGCTGCGAGACAACTGCAAGGTCAGCATTCGTGAGGGGGTACGAAGTTTACATCCCGGCGGATGCCCAGACGACAAGCTCGGAGGAACTTCATATCGGCAGCCTAGTGAACCTCGCAAGCGGCTTCGCGGTTATCACCGATACCTCTTCAATCTGCAGCGGCGGATAGGGATATCCTTGCATGATGTAACCGTTATCGGAGCGGGTCCTGCAGGATGCGCGGCAGCTTTGCAGTGCAGAAGGCTGGGTCTTGATGTTGTTCTGATAGATACCCTCGGAGAAGCTGGGGGGCTCATTCGCGAGGCCAGGCTCATCGAGAACTACCCCGGCCTCGAAAAACCTCTTACGGGACCGGAATTCGCAGACAGGCTTATCTCCATCCTTTCGGCAAATGATCTGGAGATACGGTGTTATCATGCTGACTCGATAGTTCTTAGCGAAGGTGTCTTTGAGATATCCCGAATCGGTGAATCCATCAGATCGCACTCGATTATAGTCGCTGTAGGAACGGTTCCGAAGGATTTCAGCATGGATGTGAATGGAGATGTAACAATACACCGGTCTATCCTTGAACTGATTCGGAAGCTTCCGAAAAGAACGGTCATAGTTGGAGGCGGTGAGGCAGCAGCGGACTACGCACTGAACCTTTCAGATTCAGGATCATCTGTCAGCATGCTTGTAAGAGGCTCCCGCCTTAAGGCGGTGGGTAAACTCAGGGATGAAATCGAAAGACTCAAAGCTGTTAAAATTCTTTATAATACCGTTTCCGTAGCAGCATCCGCTTCGGAAGGCGTAATCCAGCTTGAGGCCGAGTCATCCGGCAGGAAAATCATCCTGGAAACGGATGCTTTACTGGCGGCCGTGGGCAGAGAACCCAGGCTGCCTCGGATAATGAATGACTTCGTTCATGAAAGCGGAAATGTCAGAACATCAATTCAGGGACTGTACATTTCAGGAGACGCTTCACTGGGCAGCCTCGGGCAGGCTGCCATAGCAGCAGGTCAGGGTATTCAGGCAGCTTTATACACATTTGAATTTCTAAAAGCAGGGAACGGCAAATAGTGAAAATCGTAGGACAACGGGGAGAATCCGATCTTGCAACCGTTTATGTAGCTGAACTTGCAGGCGGTGGACTCATAGAGTTCGTGGAGTCGGTGCAGCCCCCTTTGCCTCAGAACGAGAAATGGGTTCTCATCGTATCCACACTGAAAGGCTGTCCCGTTAACTGCCCGATATGCGATGCAGGGATATCCTATTCGGGAAAACTCTCATTCGGGGAAATAATCGGGCAGATAGATTACATGGTGCGTAGCAGATACAGTTACGGTTCAATACCCGTTTCAAAATTCAAGATCCAATTCGCAAGAATGGGTGACCCTGCTTTCAATCCTGCTGTTCTGGATGTTCTTTCGGAACTGCCTTTCGTTTACGATGCTCCCGGCCTCCTGCCGAGCATATCAACAATCGCGCCGAGGGGCTGCGATGATTTCTGGGGAAAACTGACAGAAGTGAAGAACAGGTTATACAGCAATGGAAGATTCCAGATGCAGTTCTCCATCCACACATCGTCCGAGGATGTAAGACCCGAGCTTGTGCCGTGCAGTACCTGGAGTTTCACCGAAATGAGCGAATGGGGCGAGGAATTCTTCAGCACCGGTGACAGGAAGATTTCCCTGAATTTCGCGGCTGTCAGAGGGTTTCCGGTGGACCCGGCAGTTATCGCTGATCACTTCTCGCCGGAGTATTTCATGGTTAAGCTGACTCCTGTCAATCCTACACATTCTTCCCGGAACAGTGGATTTATCGGTATTATAGATCCTGATTATCCGGAAACTGCCGAAGAACTTGTTGGTGATTTCAGGAATGCAGGATTCGATACTATCCTGAGTATAGGCGAAACAAGGGAAAACCGCATAGGATCAAACTGCGGAATGTTCGTTGGGCGTTTATCCAGTAGCCTGGGGGGGAAAGCACCGCAAAAACACGCTCTCCAGATGCTACCGCATGAGCTCCCCGATAGATATCGTATGGAGAGAAACTGAACCGGTAGGACATATTCCTGCGTGTGAAATCCACGGACCAGACAAGCCATCCGGAATTATCAAAGGGACCCCAGGTTAACGTTGTAATGTTTGCATCGTAAAGCTCATCAAGCTCGTAATGGTACGGGAGCCTCCAGTTGCCGCCAAGACTCGCAACCCATATCCCGGCATCGAACCAGTCAAAATCCCTGTCCGGGCCAACCCTCCATTGAAGGCCGGTTACTATATCTGTGATAGTATTATCATTCGACACAAGAAAACGATCGTAAATACTGATGCGTGATGTAAGAAGCATGCAGCCTGGCAGGATAAGCAGCAGCAGCGACAGGATTAATATTGATGTCCTCAGAAATCCTTTGACTTTCATATCATCCATTCTAAGGCGGTCATTGATCAGGAATTATCGTTTGCCGCGTATTGAAGAAGGTAGAGATTGTAGTAGATACCCCTTCTGGCAAGCAATTCCTGATGATTACCCCGCTCAAGTATTCTTCCGTCGTCTATGACCAGTATCTGATCAGCCTTCTGTATTGTACTGAGTCTGTGTGCTACCACTATACTGGTACGATTCTTCATAAGTACATCTATGGCATTCTGTATCAGCTGTTCGGTTGCAGGATCAACGTTGCTCGTGGCTTCATCAAGTACGAGAATCCTTGGATCGTGAGCCAGAGCTCTGGCGAAACAGATAAGCTGTTTCTGTCCGGTTGAAAGAGTGGCTCCCCTTTCAGCCATTTCGGTATCAAAACCCTCCGGCAGTTTCTCTATGAATGGAGAGACCTGAACCATGTCCGCCGCTTCACGTATATCTTCTTTCGTAAGGTTCTGTCCCAGACGTATGTTGTCCTCTATGCTCCTGCTGAATATGAATGCGTCCTGCAGAACTATGGAAATGCTCTGTCTCAGTGCCTGTACAGGCAGATCTCTCAGATCGATGCCGTCCAGAAGTATCCTGCCTGAATCAACATCGTAAAATCTGCAAAGAAGGCTTATTATGGAAGTCTTCCCGGCACCTGTGGGGCCAACCAGCGCAACACTCTTCCCTGCCTCAACCTTGAAACTGATATGACGGAGAACCTTCTTGTCATTTTCGTAGGAGAAGGACACATTATCGAATTCGATGGTTCCAGTCAGGGTCGTATCCTTTGCGGAGGATTTGTCGGTTATCTCGGGTTCAGTATCGAGTATTCCGAATATCCTCTCCCCTGCAGCCATGGCGCTCTGCATTATGTTGTATTTCTGGCTTATGTCCGCCAGCGGCTGGAACATCTGTCTTACGTAGCTTATGAAAGCTACAAGTGCGCCTATTGTAAGGGCGCCTGTGAGAACGCTGCCTCCACCGTAAACCAGGACAAGAGCGATCCCGACGGACGCTGTTATCTCGATCAGAGGTCTGAAAACACCGAAGATGACCATCTGCTTCATGTTAGCCTTGAAATAATTCTTATTGGTCTCCTGGTATTCGTCCCTCCGCCTTTTCTCCTGCCGGAAAACCTGAACGATTTTTATCCCGCTGAGATCCTCGGAGAGCCTTGAGTTAAGTTTTGCAAGGAATTTCCTTACAAGCCTGTAAGCACCCCTGGCCTTAACACGGAAGATCACTGTAATGATTATGAAGATCGGAGTAACGGCAAGGGAAACCAAGGCAAGTCTCCAGTTCAGCAGAAAGAGGATAATGGCTGTACCGACGATCAGAATAACATCCTTGACAAGGTTCACAAGAACTGCGGTGAACATTTCGTTGAGGGCTTCGATGTCGTTGGTTACCCTGGTAACAAGCCTGCCTATGGGGTTCTGAGAATAGAAATTGAGTGACAATCGCTGTATATGCCTGAAAAGCTCCGTTCTTACATCGAACATGGATCTCTGCCCCGCAATAACCAGGGTCATGACATGACCGTATCCGGCTGCGAGGCTTATGAGTATAAGTAATCCCAGTAACCATGCGAGTCTGCTTACACCGGCGATATCATCACCTCTGACATCCACAATCACCGAGATTGGAACACTGGAGAGTTCCCTCTCCGGGACAAGCCAGTATCCATCTATTACGGAACCCGCAATGCCGTTGTACCTGTCCTCCGGAAAGAGGTAGTATGTCTCCCTTGAAAGGGTGCCTTCCTCTTCCATCTCAACCCGCTCCGAGGGGTCCATCCTGTCGAGCGCCGCTTTCCGGACCAGCAGAAGTGTATCTGCAGAAACGGGAATGAAGTCGGTTGTATCCTGTGATGATTCAACAAATTCTGTACACACTGCAACGGGGGCCGAATAGATCTGATAGAGCTTCGCCAGGTAATTATCAATTCCCACTTTTGTTATGTATGGAATGAGCAGCTCGATTCCGGCGGTAACGATCATGAAGAACATGGCCAGGAAGATCAGGCGCCGATGCGGCTTTACATAGCGAAGCAGCCTCCTTATCAGGTCGCGGTCGTACAGCTTCCCTCCAGCAGCATCTTCTACAAATGGACTACCGTGGCGCATCAGCCTTCACCTCCTTCAGTGTCAGAGGCTTTTGCTTCTTCCTCCAGCTGCTGCATTCTGAAAAGCTCAGCGTAGAACCCGTCATGCTCCAGAAGTTCGTTGTGGGTTCCATGCTCGACTATCCTGCCGTCATCCATTACGATGATGTTGTCAGCATTCTGTATGGTGCTTATCCTGTGGGCTATCAGAATGCTTGTAAGATCGCTTATGTCTTTTTTAAGCCGCTTCAGAATTGCGGCTTCAGTTTCAGTATCGACACTGGAGAGAGAATCATCCAGAACGAGTATCCTGGGTTTGACAGCAAGTGCACGGGCAATCGCTACCCTCTGCTTCTGACCCCCCGAGAGGGTAACTCCCCTCTCTCCCACAGTTGTATCGTATCCGTCGGTAAAGCCCTGAATCTCTTTATCTATATCAACAACGGAAGACAATTCCTCAATCATTTCACGGGATATAGTACTGTTACCGAAGGAAATGTTGTCAGCAATGGACATGGCGAACAGAAATGTCTCCTGAGGAACGTAGCCGAACATTCCCCGTATATTCACCAGTTTCATTTCATGAACATCTACTCCTCCGAGAAAAACCGTACCTTCAGGAGGGTCGTAGAGCCTCATCAGAAGCTCAACAAGAGTTGTTTTGCCCGATCCGGTGCGCCCGACAATGCCAAGGGTCCCGCCTGCAGGCAACTGGAATGATACATCTTTGAGAACCTCTATCTCGGTACCGGAATAGGTGAAGGAAAGATTTTTCACCAATATGGCAGGATCAGGCTTGATATCGTTTGCACCATCTGTGATATCAGGCAAGGTCTTGAAAATCTTCTGAAGCCTGTCCATACTTGCGGCACCTCTCTGAAGCAGATTGACTACCCATCCAATCGCTATCATCGGCCATATAAGCATCATCAGGTAACTGGAAAAAGCGACAAATTCACCCAGGGAGATGATTCCCTTTACGACCATCGAGCCGCCAGCACCAAGCAGTATTGCCATGCTTGCCATAGCGAGGGCACCGATCATCGGCTGGAACATTCCCCATATCCGGGCGAGTTTAACATTCTGCTGGACACAGTCCTCCGCTTTTTCAGAGAAGTATCTATCCTCCGATTCCTCATCTCCATAGGCCTTTATGACTCTTACTCCTGAAAGGGATTCCTGGGCTTTCTCGGTAAGGGTGGAGAAAGCCTTCTGAACGGATTCGAACCTTTTATGTATCAAAGCACCGAACTTCAGCATCATAAAGGCAATAAGCGGAAGTGGTATCATGGTAATAAGGGTCAGTTTCCAGTTCATGATCAGCATGATGGTGATACTGGACAATGAAAGAAAAATGGCATCGAACGACGCTATTGTTGCAATACCTGTGGCCATTCGTACTGCACTGATATCGTTGGTTGCATGGGCCATGATATCGCCCACCTTGGTCTGATCGTAATACTGCGGGGACAGTGTCTGAAGATGATCATAGAGTTCCTGCCTTATGTTCCTGTCGATCCTGTGGGCAGAACCGATAACAAGATATCTCCAGAAGAACCTGAAAATCCCCATGATAAGATATAGTCCGAGTATTAATAATCCAAGCTTAAGCAGAAGAGAGTTGGTCGCCATTCCACTGGCCAGACTGTCGATGACCTTTTCAAAGACCTTAGGGACAATGAGCTGCATTCCATCCACTATTACAAGGGTGCAAAGCCCAAGGCCGATAGCTTTTTTATGATTGAGAATCCTCTTGAAAAGAAGCTTCAGGCTGGACTTGCTCATGCCTTTCTTATTTGATACTGACTTCAAAGTTTCCCTTCAGCTGAGGCGTTCAGAATTTTCGGTTAATCAGCAGATCATCCGGTTGGTATGATCAGTCGTATATGCCCACCTCTGATCCAATCATAACGTACTCTATCAACTCGAGTTTCTGGAGATCAGGATCCATCGACCAGCCTTCTTCAGTGGGGATGACAGTGATGACAACTGGAAGGCCGTACTGCGGAACCAGTTCACGTGCGAGGTCACCCACCAGTGCGAAACGCTCCCCGGTCTCAAAATCCTCAAAAACCACCGTTTCAGAACGTGTTCCGACTGCCATAACCTGAGTCGATCCGGTATACTGAAGGTAGTCATACTGAATATGCTGCGTTGTACCGCACGCAGCGACAAGAATAATGATAATCGATATACAATACTTCATAGCAATCCCCTTATCTAAGTGGACATGGCTGAAGCTGCTCAATGGGAACAACTGTTGTGTCAGCTATAATACCCCAGCCTCCGAATACTACCCATCTGTCTAATACTGCGCTGAGATCCGCGGATGACAGTTCCGAAATATTATCAAACACCGTGTATGCGTTTCTCCAGTCTCCCGTGCAGATCTCAAAATTCCCCATCATCCAGCATTGATCATCTTTACTGGCAGCTCTGAGGTTCTCAATTGTTCTACTCTTCTCTATCGTTCCTCTGAAGATATCTTCATCAACTGGATTCTCGATCAGGTCAGCAAGCACTTCTGCCATGAGTGAACAGGCAAGCACAGGCTGCGGAGAGCTGACGTACATGTAACCCCAGTTTTCTCTATAATTGGTTGCACCCGAAAAGGTTGCGTAAGTAAGAGCGTTGTCGGTTCTAAGCACCTGCCAGAGGAGATCGTTAACAACTGTAATGGCGGCACGGAAAGGCAGGAGATCCTCATGTCCCTGTGGAGGAGCGTTGAATTTAACAACGGCATAGGCTGTGGGGACTTCTCTGTGCTGAACAGTGATCGTATCACTTCGTACCGTAAATTGTTCAACCTGCGGGAACTCCTGTCCGCCAGCAGGGATTTCACTGAAGGCAAGCTCCAGAATACTCCGCAGCTCCTGGGGCTCCGTAGGTCCGGCATGCGTAATCAGCAGATTCCCTGAACGTATTCTCTCCTCAAGCATATTCGAGACATCTTCTGTTGTGAAACTGGAAACAGTCTCGACCGTACCATCGGGAAGCCGTCTGTATGTGTGTCCGGGCATGAAAGCATCGTTAGCTACAAACCATATCCAGCTGTCCGGATCGTTGTACTTCTCCTGCAGGTCCGCAATAGTGCTTGTGCGCACCTGTTCAAATGCCTGCTCCTCAAGCACCGGATACAGAAGAGAGTTTCCAAATGCGGAAAGCAGTATCGGCAGATCTTCTCTTATACATCTGAGGTGATACCTGCTGTAATCGTAGTTAAAACTGCTGGTCCATTCCGCCTGTGTTCTATCCATCAATTCGCGCCATTCTGGTCCGGGATAATCCTCTGAACCCATCATGGCGCACTCAAGGGAAAACCTTTCAAGACCCTGCGTCTCTTCCGTCAAAGCGCTGGAACCACCGATTATGAATAAAGAAACACCCTCTATATCGTTATTGTCAATGGTTCTGGTAATGACAGGGATGCCGTTGGATAAAGTGAATTCCTCCACGCCATCGGGAACCGAGGCGTACAGTGAGCCAAGCAGAACAGCAATCACGAGAAAAATATTCTTCATTACTGGTTCTCCTCTCCATCAAGAGGCATCAGCACAAAAGCGGCGCGAGGTTTGTTCACAATCCAGCTCTCAAGAAATTCGCTGATGTCGAACGGTTCTACAACATCAAGGCTGTCCTGGTAGGTGACGTAGTAATCCAGGCTGCCCGCAACTACCCACCAGAATGGCATGGATTCCACGGCGACATCTCTTGAAGTTTCCTCCGCCAGAATCCTGTGACGGTAAAGCTCCTCTTTCGCCAGTTCGATACCCTCTTCATCGTAATAATCGGGAGACTGAAGCTGCTGAATTTCCTCAAGAAGAAGATCCAGTGCCTCTTCAGCTCTGTCCGGCGGCACCATTCCGGCAAAAGTTATCGAAGGTGAAAAGCGCTGCGTATAGTACGAACCGTAAATATTGATGAAGGGTCCGTTGGTAACCAGGTCGGTATAGAATTCCCTGCTCATGAGGGAAAGGTACGAACCCCATACGTCTGCCGGATAACTGTCTCCGGGATCTGTTGATATCGATGGTCCTTCGTATATCACCGAAACGTATCCAGCACCTGATGGACTGTCTACATAGACAATAGTATCCCTCTCAATATTGATAAGTCTCGGGAGGTTATCGTAATTACTCCTGCCACCGTACTCCCAGCCTGCGAACTGGTCTTCGGCGAGTCTGAAAGCCTCTTCATAATCGACATCCCCGGCAATTATCAAAGCTGAATTATCAGGAGTGTAATAGAGTTCCTGAAAAGCATGCATAGCGGGGGGAGCCGCGGCCTGGATAACGTCCGGAACCCCGATAGGGCTTTGTCTCCAAGGGGCATCAATATAGATAACTTCTTCCATTGCGAGTGTCAGATTGTGAAAGGGATGTGTAACTCCTCTGTCATATTCATTCATTATGACTTCACGCTCCCTCTCCATCTCTTCCATATCGAAGAGTGGTGAGGTTATTGCATCGAAGATGAACTCAAGCCCCTCCTGGAAATTCTCACTTCCAAGTGTAATAAAATACTGAACTTTCTCCGTTGCTGTGGTACCATTCTGCAATATTCCAAGCTCTCCCATTCTGCGGTTGTAGGCGGTCTGATCCGGTAGAGCTTCGTTCCCCTTGAAGAACATATGCTCGTAAAAATGAGCCAGCCCGTTTGTTTCGGGAGTCTCGCACGTTGCTCCAGTCTTCACTGCGATACAGATAGTTACAACGGGGGATGTGTCATCGGGGCTGACAATAACAGTCAAGCCGTTCTCAAGCTGTCTCGTTTCAAAGTCAGCTGCAGAAACCACAAGAACAACTGGCATAAACAGTAGAATGAAGGCTTTCATGGAGACCTGCTTCCGGCAAAACCTCTAAATGAGTGCTGTTGACCATTCGATTAATCAAATGAATCTAATAAGATTCTCTGGAAGTGTCCCGAAATAAACGCTGTGCTTTTCAAGCAGCATGAGAATGGTGCATAATACTGCTATGGAAAAAATACTTGATGTAGCTGGAATCATCGATAGCGGGAAATTCATCCATGGTGGGTTTTCCATTGAACTGGAGAACGGCTCGATTAAATCCATCATCAGGCAGAATCCCTCCGGGAAATGGAAAAACTGTATCGCTGTGCCAGGTCTGATACAGTCACATATTCATCTGGGACAGACTCTTTTCCGAGGTATGGCAGAAGACAAAGCGCTTCTCCCCTGGCTTGAAAACAGGATATGGCCCTTCGAGGCATCACATACACCCGATACTCTTGCAGTATCGGTGATCCTCTCGTTGAAGGAGTTATTCTCATCAGGATGTACCGGACTTCTCGATATGGGAGTACTCAGGCATTCAGAAGTAACTGTGGATATTCTAAGGAGGTCCGGTGCACGGGCTCTTATCGGGAATTCTCTTATGGATGTGGGACCCGGCTGGATAACGGAGGAACTCTCCTGGTTGAAAGAGGAAGCCGAAAGGGTGTCAAATTCCTGCGGTGGTCTTGTTTCTTACGCGTATGTGCCCAGATTCGCCCTTTCATGCTCGGACGGTATCTGGGAGTGGATGGCTGAGATTCCAGCAGGTGTAAAAAGAACAACTCATGCTTCCGAATCTCAGGACGAGATCAATCATCCGGCCATCCAGGATAGTCAAGGTAACATTCACTTTCTCCGGAGCAAGGGATTCACCGGTCCGGATACTCTGCTTGCGCACTGCATACATCTGCAGGAGGGAGAACTGCGAATACTCCAGGAATCCGGGACAACAGCCGTACACTGTCCCTGGACAAATCTGAGACTGGGAAGCGGTATAGCGGATATTCCTGCAATGGATTCTGAAAACATCAGGATAACCGTCGCAAGCGATGGGGCTGCATGCAACAACAGACTTGATCTGGCAGGCGATCTTCGTCTCGCTATGAGCCTTGCGTCGATTAAGCAATCACCTGGAGCAATAAGCTCAGAGTTCTGGTTCAACAGTGCATCGCGATCGGCTGCTCTGGCACTTGGATGGAATAATGCGGGAAGACTAGCCGAGAATTACTCAGCGGATATTTCTCTCATCGAACCCTCCGATCAGGAGTGGGAAGAACTTGAGCTGTCGGAAGACCCGGTGAGATACATACTTGAGCTTCCATGGCCGGAGCGAATCGTATCAACCATTGTGGCAGGCAGAACAGTTTATCTGAATGGAGAATTTCCGACATTACCGACGCTTCCCGTGAAGGTCAGTGAGGCAAGGCAGCTGGTTCTGGATAGAGCCAGCAGAATCCCGGGAAATCCTCTTTCCAGGTGACAATCGAGAAGAATATCAAACTGATTGAAGTCGTACTCAACAGGCCGCTCTGGCAGTCCTTCACATACTCAATACCGGCAAGACTGGCAGGCGGTAACCTTGAAGGATGCAGAGTAGCGGTACCTTTCGGAACTGGCCGGCTCATCGGTTATGTATGGGGATTCACTACCAGAGATCAGGCGAAAACACTGGAAGTAAAAGATATTCTGGACAGGCTTGATGCCAATCCTCTACTTCCTCAATCCATCCGGAAACTTGTAAGATGGGCAGCTGATTACTATCAGGCACCCCCTGGAATGATGATGGCGGCCGCTCACCCTCCCGGAATCTCGGGTAAAGCGGAAAGGGTGGTAACCCTGACCGGGAAGATCGATCCTGGACATCCATTGTGCAGCCTTCTCCCAATCCGCAGAAGTGTTTCCGTGAAGCTTCTCAGGGACAGCATGAACAGTGATTATCCACTGGAGAAGGAATTGTCTGAACTTGAAAAGATGGGAGTGCTAAGGACGATATGGAAGCCTGTTTCCGGTCCGCAGCCGGTCATGGAAAGAATTATCGAAGCTGCTGTCACGGATTCAACGCTAACCAGGAGAGCTGAAGCCATGAAATGTACAGCTCCCCGTCAGGCTGAGATCCTCCTGTACCTGGCTACCTCAGAAGGACCGGTTACACGCAGGCAGTTAATGAGAACAGCAGGCGCTGCAGCATCATCCCTTAAAGGTCTCATAAGAAAGGGTCTTCTGAAGGAATCATATCGAAGACGGTACAGGGAATCTCTTTTAAGATCAGACATTGAGATGGAAAAGGACATTCCTGTACTTTCCGAAGCTCAGGAGCATGCCCTCAAAGTAATAATTGATAGCCTCGATCGTAACGAGGTGTTCCTCATGCACGGTGTTACAGGAAGCGGCAAAACTGAAGTTTATCTCAGAGCAATATCCGAAGTTATTTCAAGGGGTCGAACAGCCCTCATCCTGGTGCCTGAAATTTCCCTTACCCCCCTGACAGTATCCCGTTTCAGCAGAAGGTTTCCGGGGCTTGTAACCGTTCTCCACAGCGGGATGACCGGCGGTGAACGGCTTGACAGCTGGAATCTGGCAAAACTTGGGGAACGAAGAATTGTTATAGGTCCCAGAAGCGCTGTCTTCGCACCGCTTCCCGATCTGGGAATTATCGTTGTGGATGAAGAACATGACGGCAGCTACAAACAGAATGAACTCCCGAGATACAATTCAAGGGATGTGGCTGTCGTAAGAGGGTCGATGGAAGACATCCCGGTTATTCTGGGCTCCGCCAGCCCTTCCATGGAATCGTATGGAAACGCTGTGAACGGGAGATACCATCTCCTTGAACTTGACAGCCGGATAGATGGTATCCCAATGCCTTCAACTACCCTGGTTGATGAGGGAAGCATGAATCATCCTCTACTTTCGGAAGAGCTCCTCAAAGGCATAGGACGCAGAACCGCAAAGGGAGAACAGAGCATCGTACTTATAAACCGCAGAGGTTTCTCTCCTACTCAGATGTGCAGAAACTGCGGATACCGGGAGGAATGCCCGAACTGCGGAGTAACACTGACATATCATAGAAAAGGACAGGTTCTACGGTGCCATTACTGTAATCACTGGAAAGCTGCAATGATCAGATGCCCCCAATGCGGGTTCGATGAGTTCGCTCATATGGGACCTGGTATTCAGAAAGTCGAGGAGTACCTGAGAAAGCTGCTGCCCCAAACCAGGGTAATCAGGATGGATGCAGACACGACCAGGGGCAAGGATGCACACTGGGATATACTGAGCAGGTTTGCTCATGGTGAGGGTGATGTGCTTCTGGGTACTCAGATGGTTGCAAAGGGTCATGATTTTCCAGGCGTTACGTTTGTTGGAGTTATTGCAGCTGACATGGGTCTGGCGTTCCCGGATTTCAGGGCAGCCGAAAGGACCTTTCAGCTGATTCTCCAGGTTGCCGGCAGGGCTGGGAGGGGAAAGATTCCAGGGGAAGTTATCGTACAGACACATGATCCGGAAAACCCTGTGATTAAAGCAGCGGCAAACCATGATTTTGCGGATTTCTGGAAAAGGGAAAGCAGAATACGGGAGATGTTCGGTTATCCTCCTTACGGTTACCTTGTGAGGTTTGTCTGGAGCGGGTTCGATAAAGGCAGGGTCCACAGAGCGGCATGCGCCTCTGTAAAAGGTATCGGGCAGGATGATACTTCTATATCAGATGTTCTTGAAGCGGCATTCCCGCGGATTAACAGAAGATGGAGATGGAGTGTTATAGCGAAATCACCTTCAAGGAAGAGTCTTGCACGGATTTCGCGAGAGGTTAGAATGCAGTTCGATAACGTCCCCCATAAAGGTGTCCGCCTTGAGATCGACGTAGACCCATACCACCTCCTCTAGAGGGACGTACCACACTTCTTCAACTTGTGGGTGTATTTATAGCTGTATGTTATAATAAATTCGTTACAATCGAAATATGATATTCATTTATAGTTTGGTTAGAATGTTCCTCATCTCTGAATCGAAATCATAATCGGGTAGAAATCTTTCTGTAGCTGCATGAACTCCCTGACAGCTGAGATTAAGTATTCTTCCTGAATCCACGAGACTCATCCCTAAAACATTTACAAGTGCATAACTGGCGAATTCTCTTGCTCTGGAGACTGATCTTGTGCGTCCTTTAGAAGTAAGTGCGGTTATGGGAATTCCCCATTTTTCTGAAACGTATTCAAGAATCCTAATTATTGAATCATGTTCTAATTCGCGATCTCTAAGCTGGCCTTTCCTCGTACGATTGATCTTATCGTAGATTATCCGAGCATATTCAATATCTCCCAGTATTCTATACTGTGAGTATCCCCCAATTTTTTCTTCAGATTCATCAATACTGAGTAATCCATTAGAACCAAGAAGAAATGCCCCATCATCGAATCTTCCATCCTGATATGCAATTTCTTCAGATTCCTGGATGAATAGTAAGTATTGTTTGATCTTGTCCGTTTTATTACCAATAAACGTATTCAGTACTTGAGCAGTTTCCTGCCATGGGTAGTAATTGGGAAATGCTAATCCCGGATGACCTGTCCACGGATACTTTTGAAGTATATCATAACCATTCACTAATCCTGCTTTCAACGGATTTTGATGGATGTAGCGAACGAGTTTGAGAAGGTAAATATCGGTCTGAACAAGAATGGATTTGTAGCGATTTTGGAAGAGGTGTCCGACTCGATTGTACTTCTTATTGAAATAGTTAGCATGGCCAGTTAGAAGTTTCTGCATGAATTTTGAAAGAGGTATATTCTCGGTTCTGACTAGCAAGTGTATGTGATTGGGCATCAATGCCCATGCATATATCGATACTCCTGTTTCAGAGATGCATTTTTCAATCCTGGATACGAACTGAACTCTGTCGTTATCGTCTCTGAAGATAGCATTTTTCTCAATGCCTCTCGCCATTACATGGTGCACCGCGCTTTTCCAGTCCAACCTGCTTGATCTAGCCATAGTACTAATAGTGTATGCATATTTTCATGATGTTTCAAGTGTGATAATATGTTATTGTAATAAATCATTATAAATATATTATCTTAGTAGATATAACATACTATGCGCTGATATCAGGTCCAGTTAATTGAAGAAGTGTGGTACGTCCCCTAGAGGAAGTCTGATAAGTACATAATCGAATTGAATAATACAGCGTTCGGTTTATGACCCGCTATTGTCTCTGCCTGTTCGATCAAAGTCCTGGCCTGAAAACCAAGATCCCTTATCTCATTTCTGTCTTCGCTGTATTCAGCTTTTCTAACAAGGAACTTTGCCCGTCCTGCAAGAACACCAATCTGCGCTGCATCATCAAGCATCATATCCGATGCCCCTGCGAGAAGCGCTCCGCCGTGGGAGGCGAACCTGGCCAGCTGGCCGCTGTACAGCTCCGACAGAGACCGTCCATCGGGAACTACCGTTTCCAAACCATCCGCACGATCGACTTCCATGGACAATCCCGCGAGCATCCCTCTGGCACCAACAGCCTTAACGGCTTCCGAAACAAGTCTCGAGGAGTGCATACCGCCGTTTCCCGCAAGATACTCAATAGCGAGTGCAATAAGCCCGTCACCTGCCAGAATTGCCAGCGTGTCATCCTTCTCATCAAATAATTGAGGCAGTCTATCAAATACTCCGGTAAAACTACTGGTTTCAAGATGGATTGTGATGCCTGCGCGAAGCATGAGCGCGGCAATTGCAGCAGGCATTCCTGAGCCTTCGGTAGAACCGCACCACCTGGATGAGGCGCATGCGAGAAGACTCAATTCAAGATTGTAATTATGCTCAACACATGAATGCAGAGCATTCTGAAAAGCTGCGGGCATCTTCTTTGCGGATTCTCTGATGACTGAATGAACAGTATCGACAAGTTCCTGCTTGAGCTTATCCAGCATGGCTACTTCTTTTCTATTTCCGAAGTAAGCTCTACAAGTCTCTTACCGAACTCATCCAGTACGATGGCCTCTTCAAGAATTCCATCATGGGCAATGCTGAAATTACCCGTTTCCTCACTTACGACAACGGCGATAGCATCGGAAACTTCAGTTACCCCTATAGCCGCTCTGTGTCGGGTTCCGAGAGCAGGTCTGGGTCTGTTCACCCTTGATCTTCCAAAGAAAGTCCTGCGCGAAAGAGGAAGGATTGCTCTGGCTCCGACAATACGTCCGTTAATGATAATGATTGCACCGTCATGGAGAACTCCCGGGGGCTGCAGGAGCGAAGCAACGACAGGAGGGTTGATCTTGAGCTTATCAAGCATGACGGGGTCACCGTAAATACTTTCAAGAGATTCTTCTCTTTCCATTACGAAGAGTCCGCCAATCCGAAGCTTTCTTAAAAGAACACAGGATTCGACAAGTGATTCAATCTCACTCTGCTCAATGATATCAGCATGGCCAATGAATCTTCTCAGATTGCGGCCCATTGTACCGAGCAAATCCTTGATCTCCTCATGGAAGATAACCACCACGGCTATAAATAGAATAGGTGTAAGAAGCTCAAGCAGGTAATTGAATGTAAAGAATCCCAATCCGCCCAGAATGTTCGCGAACAGTATGATGATACTGAACATCAGGATTACAGGCATTGCAGGTGTTCTCCAGAGGTACTTCAGCAGCAGTTTTGCGACGATGGCAATAATAAGAATGTTCGCAAGCTGGGCAAGCCAGAATCCGCTGATGATGGAGTGTCCAAGCGGCTGAATCATCATATTCTCTGTCCAAACTCCCTTGAGACTTTGAGGACCTGCATCGTTCCCTCAACGTCATGAACCCTCACGATATCCGCACAGTTGGAAGATAGTGCAGTTACCGCGAGTGTACCAGCGTCAAGCGCAGCGGGTTTCTCGATTCCGGTCAGTTTACCGAGAAAGCTCTTTCGAGAGTGTCCGAGAAGAACTCTGCAGCCCAGCCATTTGAATTCCGCAAGTCTTGAGATGAGCTGTATATTATCTTCAAGTCTTTTACCGAAACCTATTCCTGGATCAATAATAATACGTTCTCTTGATATTCCCGATTCAACCGCTGCTGCGATTTTCTTCTCGAGAAACGTGTAGACTTCTTCCACAACATCAGAGTAAAGCGGGTTATTCTGCATAGTTTCAGGTTTACCCTGCATATGCATCAGAACTACCGGTACATCAGCATTCGCAAGAACTTCAGTCATTGCCGGGTCGGACAGGGCAGTTACATCGTTTATCATTTCAGCTCCAGCCGAGAGAACAACATCAGCAACCTCAGCACTGTCTGTATCGACAGATATAACAGCCTTGCAGTCAGATGAAAGCCTATTAAGTACGGGAAGAAGTCGTTCAAGCTGAACAGCGGGAGGTACTGGCAGCGAACCGGGTCTGGTGGATTCCGCACCAATATCGATTATATCCGCTCCCTGTTTCGTCATTGATCTTGCATGTCCAACCGCTGCATCGTTATCCAGAAAGTTTCCGCCATCACTGAAAGAATCGGAGGTTACATTCAGAATGCCCATTATCAGTGGCCGTCTGCTGAAATCAAGCACTTTACCGCGGGTCAGTATTGTTCCCGGCAGTTGGGGAGAATCTTTTAGTGCAGCTCTAAGTTCATTTGCAAGCTGCGAGAGACCAAATGGCTGTCCAGTAAGCGATTCGCACCCGCGCTTTATCTGTTTTGAGGTCCCTACGATCAGTGCCCTTGTCTCGATTGTTCTGCAGGAAACCGCATCTCTGGATACAATAGCATCCGCTCCTCCGGAAAGCATGCATTGCTTAAGAATATTCGCCGCAGTAACTGGCAGTAATCCTGTGGAAAAAATGGATATTCTGCATTTATCTGATAACCTGTCCCAGGTGACAGGATCCGCACCGATGGCCTTCAGTTCTCTGCGCCATTGATCATCGCTTGAAATGAGGAGTTTCCTGATTCTCATCAGGTGACTCTTATCGCTCTTCCAATTAGGGAAAGTGCTTCCGTCCTTGTTTCAAGTTTCTTCAGGTAACCGCGCATAGCTGATGTGACTATTCTCGAATCTCGTTTTTTGACTCCACGCATTGCCAGGCACATATGTTCAGCTTCCATTACGACCATGACACCCTTAGCAGATAGTTCATTCATAAGTCTGTCAGCTATTTCGGTTGTAAGTCTCTCCTGAATTGTCGGTCTTGCAGCCATGGTTTCAACCATCTCAACTATCGATGACAAACCTGCTATGCGATCGTTCGCGGGGAGATAGACAATATCACACCTGCCGATAAAGGGAAGCAGATGATGCTCGCACATGGATGAAAAACTGATATCCTTTACAATGATCATTTCGTTCTGACCTTTGCAGGACATGGTCTTGACCGGCACGATCTCTTCGGGATTCAGACCTCGGCACAACTCGGCCATTGATCTGGATACGCGGGATGGAGTCTCCTTCAGACCTTCTCTGTCAGGATTCTCCCCCACTCCCTCCAGCATCAGCCTCACTCCCTGCTCTATTTTCTTCAGATCCATCATTTTCACGAACTTCCTCTTCTTGTTCAGGATCATCATCGGAAGAATCAGTTGTTTCCCTAATCTCTGAAATAGTCTGAATGGAGGGTAGAGGACCCATATCAGGGCGTAATTCCCTGAATATGCTGTTTATCTCAGTGCTTGAAATCGTTTCCTTTTCCAGAAGCTGTTCAGCTATTCTATGTACAATATCCCGATTCTTAGTAAGTATTTCATGCGCAATATCACACGCTTCCTCAACGATCCTCTTAACCTCTGAATCTATCACTCTGGCTGTATGCTCACTGTAATCCCTGGTCTTGTTGAATTCCCTTCCAAGGAAGATCAAATCTCCCGATTCTGCATGTGAGACAGGACCGAGCTCCTCACTCATTCCCCATTCGCAAACCATTTTCCTCGCGAGTTCGGTTGATTTTTCCAGATCGTTCCCTGCTCCCGTACTCAGTGTTTCAAGGAAGAGGCTTTCAGAAGCTCTGCCCCCCATCAGTGTGGCGAGCATACTGACAAGCTTCTTTTCAGTGTAGTTATATCGGTCATCGGATGGAAGAAAACTGGTCACACCCATAGCCATTCCCCTGGGAACGATTGTGATTTTATGTATTGGATCCGATTCGGGGACGAAAATACCAACTACAGCATGTCCGCTCTCATGGTAGGCGGTGCACTTCTTCTGATCAGGGCTGATAATGATACTCTTACGTTCCAGCCCGAGTATTATACGGTCAACCGCATATTCGAAATCTTCCTGTTCGACTTTCTTTGCGCCTCGTCTTGCCGCTCTCAGAGCTGCTTCATTGGCAAGGCTTTCAAGGTCGGCTCCGCTGAAACCGGGAGTACTTCTTGCAACCTTTTCAAGGCTGACCTTTGCGTCAACCGGCATTTTGCGTGTGTGTACTTTCAGGATGGCCTCTCGACCCTTAACATCAGGCATGCTGACTACAATGCGTCTGTCGAATCTGCCCGGCCGCATAAGCGCAGGATCAAGAACATCGGGACGGTTAGTCGCTGCCATTACAATAACACCGGCATTCTCCTCGAAACCGTCCATCTCTACAAGAAGGGCATTTAGGGTCTGTTCCCTTTCATCGTGTCCACCTCCTAGTCCAGCTCCTCTGTGCCTTCCAACAGCATCGATCTCATCGATGAAAATAATGCAGGGTGCCTTGGCTTTTCCCTGTACAAAAAGGTCTCTGACCCTGCTGGCACCTACTCCTACAAACATTTCTACAAAATCGGAACCGCTCATGGAATAAAATGGAACCTTTGCTTCCCCCGCAACCGCTTTCGCCAGAAGGGTTTTACCAGTTCCAGGTCTTCCGACAAGCAGCACACCCTTGGGGACTTTTCCACCCAGACGACGAAACTTATCCGGTTTACTGAGAAATTCAATCACTTCAAGCAGTTCGGCTTTTGCCTCATCTGCACCGGCTACATCATCAAACGTAACCTGAGGTTTGTCGCTGGAAAAAAGCCTGGCCCTGCTTTTGCCGAATGAGAACGCCTTGCCGCCCCCTCCAGCCTTTCTCATGAAATAGATAAAGAAACCTATCAGAAGCAGGAAAGGGATGAAGGAGAGTATCTGGGCAAGCAGTTCATTTGGTGGTTTGGCTGTTACAAGTACATTATGAGCGGCAAGCGAATCAAGTACCCCGGTATTCTCAAAGGGAATGAAGCTTACAAATGCACTGTATTCAACTCCATCCTTAACGATAGGGAAAGTGAATTCCCCTTTAATTGACCCACCGGTTTCTATTACGACTGATTCCACTTTGTCACGGCTGATATAATCCATCAGACCGGAATCACCGGAATAGGGTATTTCAATGCTGTCAGTACCGGTATCGAAAAGGCGGAATACCGTGAACGCTATCAGAGCCATAAGCAGCCACATTGTAAGTGTTTTAACAGAACAGCCTGAAGTTAATGGCTGCAGAGGTGATTTGCCTGGTTTTCGATTATCATCCTGATTCATGAGACTCCTGGTTATTTAATCTTTAAGTGCTACAATATCGGGAAGATTGCGACCAAATCCCCCCGGGCTGTCCAGCCCGTATCCGAATACGAACCTGTCAGGAATGCTGAATACGCATTCATGTACATCTACATCAACCTGCCGTCTGGCCTTTTTATCAAGCAGTACAACCGTACGAAGGGAGGCTGGATTTCTTGACCTAATCAGGTTTTGAATATACGCCAGTGTAAGTCCTGTGTCTACAATATCCTCCACCAGCAGGACATCCCGGCCTGCCAGAGGAAGGGTCGTATCAAGGGTAAGACGAACCTCTCCAGATGATTCAGTCTGCTCCCCGTAGCTTGCTGCACCAAGGAACTCGACTTGCAAATCACTAGCCATGCTGCGTACAAGGTCGGCTGCGAACATGAAACCACCCTTGAGCAGTGGTATAACAACGATCCTTTTGCCAGCGTAAATCTCTGTAAGCTCCGCTCCAAGCTTCCTGATACCTTCCTGTATCTGAACCGAAGAGATCAGTACGTCCCAATCATTGCTCGTCAATTTTAAACCTTTCCCTCTGGTTTTAAGGATTTTCGGATATGGATCATGCCCCCTTCAGCAATGATTCTCGTACCCCCTGGAAGAATATGAAATCCTTCCTTCTTCCCTAGAATCCACTTGTCGGTTTTTTCTATTTCAAGTTTTCCACCCCTGGGTCGACCGCTTATAGTCCACAGAATTCCCAGCCTTACAGCTCTTGTCAAACACAAATACTTATCTATCTTGAATGTATCTCTATCAAGAAGCTCGTCAATAGAATCGTCGATAACATCGCCTGTAATATCCCTCCACTGGGATAGATTCGCTGAAGATCTTGCTATGGCATAGGTGCTTCCCGGTGATATGGATTCAAGCACAGGAATAACGCTGTGGCGGATCTTGTTCCTGAGGAAGGAGTCCTCCTGATTCGTCGGGTCTTCAACCCAATTCTGTCCGATTGCTTCAAGGTATTCTCGAAGCTCACTCCTGGTGAAATCCAGCAGCGGTCTTCGAACGGCCCCCCGTCCAAAGTAATCCATACCTCCCAGCCCCCTGAGTCCGGATCCTTCGAGCAGTCTCATTATAAGCGTTTCTGCTCTGTCAGATGCCGTATGTCCCGTGGCGACAAGGCTATTCTCCGAAGAGTACTCCCTGTAGATTCTACTCCTTTCGGCACTGAAGTATCCTTCGGGAGATCCGGATCCATGCGGTAAAATCTCTTCAATACTGCAATGCAGATCCAGTCCTTCTGCAAGATTCTTCACAAAAACGGCATCTTCAGCACTCTCAGGTCTGGCTCGATGATCGATATGGAGAACAGCCAGTTCCCATTTCATATGACCGGCAAACCGGTGGAGAAGCTGCAGCAGTGCAACAGAATCACTCCCGCCCGAAACGGCTGCAAGTATATCTGAACCGCAGGGCAGCAGATCCCTGAGTTTGACTGTTTCAATAAAAGTATTCTCTACAGATCGCTGTAAGCTCACCGAGTCCTCCCTTTGCAGTAATATACATGAACCCCCTGGCGAGGTGGACTTACTGTATGGAAAGGATAATAATGCCTTCAGGGGGTAAAGAATGCAACGTCAGGGTGAAAGTCGAGGTAAGCTTTCCAGGGAACTCGGGATCCCTTCTCTTTTCTCGATTGCAACAGGCGCAATGATAAGTTCAGGCCTCTTTATTCTGCCTGCACTTGCTTACACCGTGGCGGGTCCCGGTGTGATATTCTCATACCTCATAGCTGCAGTTCTCACCATCCCAACCATGCTCAGCAAAGCAGAGCTTTCAACTGCAATGCCAAGGGCAGGAGGAACCTATTATTTCATTGACAGGTCTCTGGGACCCCTTGCAGGGACACTCTCAGGAGTGGCGGCCTGGTTCTCTCTATCGGTCAAGACAGCTTTCGCTTTCGTTGGACTTGGAATATTCATGGAGTTCCTTTCTCCTGAAATTAATGGCAGAATCTTCGCAATGATTTCCTGCGTAATCTTTACAGCTGTCAATCTCAGAGGCGCCAGACATGCTGGAAAAACTCAGATAGTACTTGTTGCCGGGCTTCTCATATCCCTGACTCTGTTCGCCGGATTTGGCTTAACTAACATTTCCCCCCATCGTTTCAGACCCATTGCACCAGGCGGTTTGAACGGGATCCTTGCCGGAGCTGCCCTGGTATTTGTATCCTTCGGGGGTCTAACCAAAGTAACAAGCGTATCTGAGGAGGTTAAACGACCGGGACGAGACCTGCCAGTCAGCATGTTTCTTGCTCTGACCGTGGTAACTATCTTCTACTTCGTATCTGTACTTATCTGTGTGGGGGTTCTCGACCCTTCCATTCTCTCTTCAACCAGTATGCCAATTTCCGAAGCAGCCAGTGTTATTGCGGGGAAAACAGGCCTTACAATAATGAGCATTGCAGCCGTACTGGCATTTCTATCAACAGCCAACGCGGGAATCCTGGCTTCAGCCAGGTTCCCTTTCGCAATGAGCAGGGATCACCTGCTTCCTGCCGGTCTATCCTGTATTTCAAGGAAGAAGGGTGTTCCATGGGTTTCAATTGTTCTAACAGGTGTAATAATAATTCTTCTGCTGCTGCTTGATTTCACACACCTTGTTAAGCTTGCATCAACTATGATGCTCATTCTGTTCCTGTTTGTGAATATCTCATTGATTGTAATGCGGGAAAGCCGTATACATACTTATAAGCCCCTGTTCAAAAGCCCTGGTTACCCCTGGATTCAGCTTCTGGGAATTGCAGGTATGCTGGTTCTTCTGGCAAAACTCGGACAATCTGCACTTACAGCAAGCCTGCTTGTCATTGTCGGAGGAACCATCTGGTACTTCATATACACAAGGAAGAGGGCTCAGAGGGAGTATGCACTGCTTCATCTTACTGCAAGAATTTTCCCAAGGGAACTGGTCAAAAACGGCCTTGTAAGGGAGCTTGCACAGGTTCTCAGAGATCGAGACCACATAACCGAAGACAGATTCGATGACCTGGTTGCCGAGGCGGTAATACTGGATATCGAGAAACCAATTGATATGGAAGATTTCTTCAGGATGGCTTCTGAGAACCTTGAGGATTCCCTCTCTATGGGAAGATGTGAAATCGAGAAGCTTCTCATTGAGAGGGAAGAGGAATCTTCAACAGCCCTTATAAAAAGTCTGGCAATACCCCATATCATCGTTCCAGGTCCGAATAGATTCTCCGTTCTTCTGGCAAGATGCAGAGAAGGTGTCGATTTCGGAGGAGAGAATTCACCGGTAAGGATGATCTTTGTCCTGGCTGGTTCAATGGATGAAAGGACTTTTCATCTTCGCGCATTGATGGCAATCGCGGAAATAACCAGTTCCCCTGATTTCGACTCGAAATGGCTGAAATGCCGCAACATAGATGAGCTGCGAGATCTTGTACTCCTGACCAAAAGAAGAAGATTGGAGTAGTTGAATACCAGAAGATAATTGCCGCAGGGAGAATGGAACCGCATCGAGAAAGATATGCTTTACTTCGGTAGGATGGAGGAATAATGAAGCGAAAGATATTGATATCTTGTTGTTTTCTGAGCGTGCTATCCGGATGCGGTGGTGAAAATCCTGAAGTAACCGTTGAGCCTCCGGCCCGGATCG
>CAZUYF010000004.1:0-25224 GCA_964624675.1 uncultured bacterium | reverse complement strand
ATATGCTCAATACTTCAATCATTCGCATGATCGTACCGGACATTTATTCCAGGGACGTTTCAAAGCAATCGTTGTAGAGAAGGATAGCTACCTTCTGGAGTTGTGCAGATATATCGTACTGAATCCAGTTCGCTCCGGTATTGTCGAGACTCCAGGCGACTATACCTGGAGCAGTTACAGACAGACCGCTGGTCGCCATCAGCAAGAAGACAGTCTTCTTAGTACAGAGTGGATCCTTTCTCAATTCGGGTTTGATAAGTTTACAGCTGAGCGGGAGTATGTTGCGTTTGTGAACAATTTTGATAATGCAGTATCCCCTTTTGAAAAGATCAGGGGTCAATTGATTCTAGGTGGAGAGCGGTTCGTGGAATCTCTTGTAGGAAGTGATCAATACCGTGACCTTCCCGAAGTTCCCCGCAATCAAAGATTCTTAAATCGCCCCTCACTTGAGTATCTGTTTGCAAGTGCTTCAGATAGAGTCAGCCGCAATAAAGCTATCTATACTGCTCATATAAAACATGGTTATACCCAGCAGGAGATTGCCAAGCATTCTGGTATGCACTACAGTACTATCAGTAAAATCATAAAGAATCTTGAGAATAACAACTAAAGAGAGAAAACGCCAAAATTCAAGATACGACCCCATGAGCCGGGAGTTATCAGCCGATGAGTCCCTGTACCTTCTCGATGAGAGCTCTTGGAGAAATAGGCTTCTCAACAAAATCGTTTACCGGCAGGAAATCTTCATCCTTCTTGGGATCAAAGAGCATTTTCTGCTCGGATGACACCGCTGAGATCATCAGGATCGGCAGGTCTCTGAAATCCTTGAATCGGCTGTTCGGGTCGGGGCTTCTGATTTCCCAGGCGGCGTTAAAACCCTCCGTAATGGTGGTCATCATTACATCAAGGATCAGGAGATCGGGTTTGAATTCGAGCATTTTACTGAACCCTTCCTCACTATCTCCTGCGGATTCGATCTCATAACCAACTGATTCGAGCGCTATCTTCATCGCCTCAACAACATCGATATCGTCATCTATTATCAGTACTTTCTTGCTCAATATGCTTCCTCCTTACCGAAACTCAGTATTGTGCTGTAGACGTGGTCAACATATTCATTAAAGTTCTTATTCAGTGTACCCGTAAGCTCGTCACCCTGTTCGATGCTCTCCGGCTGGATGCCGACGATCGTGATGGGGGGAAGATCAGCGATGATTCCCCCAAGTGCGATCGTTTCAGCCAAAGTAAGGTCGTGAAGAGAATAGTTCGGAAAGTGTGCTCCGTCCTCAATCTCCGATATCCCGAAAGTTCTGTATTCACCAGCAGAAATATCCATTTGCGCGGAATCGACGATAATAACCCTGTCTGAATCCAGAATGTCGTACAGGAGGTCAACCCCCATGGTTGCGCCATCCATTAATGAGACATCATCGGGCAATGTACGGCTGCGGAGAGAGTTGACGACGTGAACGCCCACTCCCTCATCCTTCAGTAACGTATTTCCCAGCCCAACAACCAGAAGCCCCATTTACTTGAATCTTACATTCAGCTGATGTGTAGAACAGGAAATACAAGGATCATATGCGCGAACCAGCATCTGAAGCAGAAGTGAGATCTCTTCCTCGGATTTATCAAGTATTGTCGGCGCGAGCTTTCTGAAATCCTGGTCGATGCTTTCAAGATTCTGGGTGGTTGGAATAACGCAATCGGCGTACTCTATTCTACCTTTGCTGTCGTACGTGTAATGGTGGAACAGGATTCCCCTGGGAACTTCTACCGCACCTGACCCGGTTCCAGCCCTTGGCTGGTAGCTGTAATCCTCTTCCTTTATCCCGCGCTTTATGATACCATCAATGATATCAACGGTGTCGTACATGATATGGATGGTCTCGATGAGCTGCGCAAGCGTTATCATGTACGGATTGTGGACAGGGGCGATCATTCCGAGTTTTTCCGCCGCCGCCTTCGCTTCGGGGCGGAGCAGGTCTGCATTGTTGTTAAATCTGGCTAATGCTCCAACCATGTAAGAATCACGCAAGTGTTTGCAGTGTTTGGCAGTAGAATCGGGAATGATGAATTCGTTGGTTACCTTCTTATATTCAGCCGGGTAGTAAGTGACACCTTCTGAAGACTTGATAACACCATCGTAGAATGGATATTCACTGCTTCCTTCTGCCGGTCCGAGTGAAACGTATTCAGTCTCCCGCGTGAAATCAGGGATTTTATCTGCAACCGATGCTAACAGATCAACCGAATCCAGAACCTCCGGGATCATTTCAATGATCTGTTTCTGAACATCCCGCAGAGCGGAAACCGTTGGCAGGACAGTAAAACCCTTGATGTCCATCGTGATGGGGTGGACATGTCTGCCGACAATAACGTCTGAAACATCGTTTCCGAGTTTCTTCAGTTTAAGAGCTCTTACAACTATGTCTTTGTGAGTGGCTGCCAGCGGAAGCACGGATTTAACACCGAACAGGTCCGGCGCGACCAGAAAGAAGATGTGGAGAAAGTGGGAGGAAAGGTTTTCGCCTGCAAGCACGATCTTTCTGAGGTCGACCACCTGCTCGCTCGGTTCGACACCAAGCGCCGCTTCGGACGCACGGATTGAAGCGAGGGCATGACCGCAGGCACAGATACCGCAGATCCTTGATACTATCTCACGAACCTCGTAATGGGCACGGCCCCTGAGCATCCCCTCAAAGAACCTTGGAGCCTCAACGATGTTGAGGGCAACATGCTCCACCTTGCCATCCTTAACATTCAGCAGCACATCTCCATGCCCCTCTACCCGTGTTACATGATGGACGTGGATATCGATATTCTTTTTCATTGTATATCCTCCGGTCTGAAGGAGTTGAAGATGGTCATGTAGCTCCTGATGTCCTCAACTGTCAGGCCATTTTCAGCAAGAACGTCCATTGCGGCATTCTCGTTCGGATCGTCGACCAGCCCACGGCAACCGGTACAGGGATGACCGAATGTAGGATCGATGGCGCCGCAGCCGCCCCTTGTTATTGGCCCCATACAGGGTTTGCCGAGAGTAAGAAGACATTCGTTTTCCTTCAGTCTGCATTCAACACATACAGGGTCATTATGCCGTAGTGTCTTCTTGCCCTGAAGAATGAGCTGAACATTTTTCAGGAAATCGTTACGGTCTATCGGGCACCCGTATATGTAACCGTCAACTTTGATAACCTGGTCAATAGGTCTGGTGGGGAATGTCGGGAACCAGTCCTTTTTATCACCGTAAACATCCGTTCTGACATCCTCCAGAGGACGGGTGTTCTTTATGGCATTCACACCTCCGGTGCAGGCACATGCTCCAAGTGCAATAACTACCTTTGAGTTGTCCCGGATCTCCTGCAGCCTTGGGATATCCTGTTCCCGGGTAATCGAACCCTCTACGAATGAAACATCGATGTCCCATTCCGCTTCGGTTATTGCTTCTCTGAACTGAACAATATCCACATGACCGAGGAGTACAAGGAATTCCTCAACGAAATTGATTGCCTCAAGCTGGCAACCCTCGCATGATGCAAAGTCAAAGAAGGCAATGCGCGGCTTGCTCATAATGCCTCCTCAAGGTTCTTAATCTGGTTAAAAGAAAATACCGGGCCGTCCTGGCAGGTGTAGACTCCATTTATCTGGCAATGCCCGCATTTTCCAAGACCGCACTTCATGTGTCTCTCAAGGGAAACAAGGATCTGCCTGTCTGGAATCCCTTTGCCCAGACACTCGAGAATAACAAATCGATACATGACAGGAGGCCCGCATACCAGCGCGTAAGTCCTGGCGGGATCAACAGTCAAACCTTTGAACAGTGTAGTTATAACACCGGAATGGCCGGTCCAGCTTGAATCCGGATGGTCGACAGTCTCAAGCAGGTTAACCTCCGGGGAATCGGACCAGCTGGAAAGCTCATCCTTGAAGAGTCTGTCTGATGGTGTCCTTGCCCCGTGAAGAATGGTGAAATCACCGTACTCGGAGCGGTTGGCAAGGATGTATCGTATAACGGAACGAAGAGGCGCCAGCCCGATTCCTCCAGCGATGATCAGCACGTTATTGCCTTTCATCTCTTCTACCGGATAACCGTTGCCGAAAGAGCCGCGGATGCCGACTTTGTCGCCTTCATTCATGTTGTGGATGGCGGTTGTGACATCACCTACACGCCTGATCGTCAGGTGAAAATTCCTGTCCGTCGGTGAGGAGCAGATCGATATGGGAGCTTCACCTATACCGGGAACAAGGAGCTGAACGAACTGACCGGGGTCATGATTCAGTTGCTTTCCATCCGGAAGCTCGACCTCAAAAACCTTCTCGGTGGGAGTAAGGGTTTTAACAGATTTGATGGTGGAAATTAAAGGCACATAGGAATTTTCTGTGATAGCAGGCATTATTCCACCTCCTCTGAGGATAGTGCATTTGCTATCTCAACAAGGTTAATTTCTGAGGGGCAGGTTTCCCAGCATCTGCCGCAACCTGTACAGAATATCTCTGAGAATTCATCAAGGTGATATTTGAATTTCCTGTGGAATCTGTGTCTTATCCTTGCAGCAGCATTGTCTCTGAAATTCTCACCATGTCCAACAAGGGTAAAATCCGCAAGCTGGCATCCATCCCAATGTCTTGTTCTTGTACCTTCAGTCATGGACAATGCCATGTCATCGGTAACATTGAAACAGTAACAGGTTGGACAGACAAGAATGCACTGGCCGCAGGAAAGGCATTTGCTGCCCATTTCCTCCCAGATCGGGTGATCCCACTTCCCTTCAAGGGCCAGTGGAAGAAGTTTCGCCTGGATATCAATTCTGGCAGTAAACATCTCACGCTGTGAATTGAGAGTGTTGTCTCGAAGGGTGAGATATCTTTCAGTTGCCGGTTCATGTTCGATGGAATTGATTATCTTCATTCCCTCTTCGGTTGCAACATCAACAAGGATCATGTTTCCAAGGTCGGTCATGAAGAGATCAAAGCCCTCGGAGACCTTAAGGTCCATCACGGAATCCTCGTAGCTGTATTCATCAGGGATGCCATCAATACCTATGATGATGGTGTTTTCCCTCCGCGCGATGTAATTTCTGTCCTTATTCCTGTTCATCATAATATCGTCAAGAAGTTTGATCGCTCGGATATCACCTGGTCGAACACCAACGATTACCTGCCTGTCAGTGAAAGTAGTCTCTTTGAACTCGAGATTCTCTGTCAGCGTGAAATTCACCAGAGATTCATGCTGCGGCATGAGATACTTCTTCGGTGGAAGGATCGTTCTTACGTATTTGAACTCCGCGCTCGAGGCATCTGTTATTTTGTCGAATACAAAATGCTTACCCCTTGGAACGGGTGCATAAACACTCGGATATGCGCTTATCAAGTGTGAAATGAGGTCTTTTAGCCTCGATTTCTGAAATATGAATTGCTTCATATCAACCTGCCTTAGTTAGTATTGCTTCAGATCGTAATATCGCATTTGACTATCCTACGATATGGATTACTCGAAGTCACCAGTTAACAATTCCTTCTGCGTTTTACGGTGTGAGCCTTTTAACATCGCGGGGAAACATGGTGGTAAGTCGGATGTTATCAACTCTCAGAATTCTTGCGGTTATTCGCTCAAGGCCGATCGCCAGGCCGCCGTGAGGAGGAAGGCCGTACTTGTGGGCCTGCAGATAGCTCTTGAATGCGTCAGGGTCGAGCCCGAAGGCTTTCATCTTTTCAACCTGAGCATTGTAATCATGTATCCGCTGCCCGCCGGTAGTCACTTCAAGACCCCGAAACAGAAGATCAAAACCGAGGGTTGTGCCGGGGTTTTCAGGGTCATCCATCGTGTAGAATGGTCTTTTCTCAGTCGGGAAATGAGTAACGAAAAGGAATTCGGAATCCCATTTCTCAAGTGAATAGGCGCAGAGTATCTTTTCTTCTTCAGGGTCAAGATCAGGTTCTTCTGTGTTATCTTTTCCGCTGATCTCCTGTGTGATGCGGTGAGCCTCCTCAAGGGTTACCGAAGGGATTGTTTCCGATATCACCGGGAGATCCGCGCCCAGCATTCCAAGTTCAACCGAGCATTCATTCTTCAATGCTTCCATGCAGTCTCTCAGAACAGCTATTTCGACTGACATGACCTCTTCAAAACCTGAAATAAACCCCATCTCAAAATCAAGGGATGTGTATTCGTTGATGTGCCTGGATGTCTGATGAGGTTCCGCCCTGAATACGGGTCCGACTTCGAACACCCGCTCGAAGACACCCACTCCCATCTGCTTGTAGAACTGTGGTGACTGAGCGAGGAACGCTTCACGGTCGAAGTACTGTATCTTGAAAATATTCGCGCCGCCTTCAGCGCCTGCAGAGCAGATCTTCGGGGTTCTGATCTCGGTGAATCCCATCCCGGTCAGACTGTTCCGGAATGCTGAAGCAAAGGTTTCTGCAATTTTCAGTCTTGCCCGTTCCATAGGGTGCCGCAGACTGAGCGGTCTGAGATCGAGATTGGTATCGATATGAAGATCAAGCACTTTTTTGGTCATATCCACAGGGGGCAGTTCAGCAGGTAGAGAGATGAATTTTACGGAGTCTACATGCAGCTCTACATTATTCGGATGAATGGAAATATCCTTTATTTTCGCCTTCTTCACGGTTCCGGTAACCTCTATCGACTGTTCAACTTCCAGTTTATCAAGAATTCCCTCGTTGCCCTCGTTTCCCATTACGCACTGCAGAAGACCGTCATGCCTGCGGAGTATGATGAAAGCGCCCCAGCCCAGACGGCGTATCCTCTGAACCATACCGTGAATCGTTACTGTCTCTCCGGTCATTCTCTCCAGCCCGTTCGCCGATATGAGATCGGCCAGTCCTTTATCACCTATGCTTTTCATGGGAATCCCTTCAAAAGTCTTTGTATTTGGAAGCGGTAATATACTGAAACTAACCGGAACGGAGGTTACTCCCCTGCTTTGAAGACACGTATCAGTCTGTTGGGTGCCGATACCAGATGCGCAAAAAGGCTGGCAGCCTCTTTTCTGCACAGCTCCGACAGATCATCAGCTTCCTCCATACCCTGCTGATCCGAGGTGATGAGGAGCTTCAACCTTTTTATATCTCTCAAGCATTCAATAATCTCCATCTGATAGATGGATTTTGAGCGTTCCCTGAGCTTCTCCAGCTTCTCTATATTCGAATCCTCGAGGGCGCTCTCCTTCGAAAGCCTGAAGCTTTCTCTGAGCCTGCTCATACGTTTCCGCACAAGCTTCAATTCTTCAATGACAGCAGAATTATGATTTTTCATATTCTTGGCAATCCAGCTTCCGTGAGTTAGTATTCTGCTGAAGTATATAAGCATATTCAGATAGGAGCAGAATGCCAGATACCTACAGAATCCTAGCGATCAACCCCGGTTCCACCTCAACAAAGATATCTGTTTTCGAGAATGAAAGGGAAGTCTGGACAATCAAGCTTACCCATTCGCAGGAAGAGCTTTCGGAGTATGGTCATATCTTCGATCAGTACGAATTCCGAAAAGGTGTAATACTGAATGCGCTCAGTGATGCTGATTTCGAAATTTCCTCCTTCGATGCCATAGTCGGCCGGGGCGGTGTTTTATACCCCATTGAAGGGGGAACCTATTCCATTGATGACAGGCTTATTGAGGATCTGCACAAAGGTGTCCAGGGAGAGCATGTTTCGAACCTCGGAGCTCCGATAGCGAGGGAACTTTCAATAACAGCCAGTTGTCCCGCTTTTATTGTAGACCCTGTTGTTGTTGATGAAATGGAACCGCTTGCCAGGTTATCCGGTCACCCTGATCTTCCCAGAAGATCGATTCTCCATGCATTGAACCAGAAGGCTGTAGCAAGAATGGCTGCTGCTGATCTTGGCAGAGATTACTGTGATCTGAATCTGATAGTGGTTCATCTTGGTGGAGGAATTTCAGTTGGAGCACACAGAGGGGGCAGAGTAATCGACGTCAACAACGCTCTTAACGGAGATGGACCTTTTACTCCGGAACGGTCTGGAGGCCTTCCCGTCGGAGACCTGGTTGAGCTCTGCTTCAGCGGCAGGCGTACCCACGCCGAGATCAAGCGAATGATCAAAGGCGCGGGCGGGATAGTTGCCTACCTCGGAACTAACGACATGATGAAAGTCGAAGAGGAAGTTAACAACGGAAACAGCAGGTATGAATTGGTTTACAGGGCTATGGCATACCAGGTATCCAAGGAGATCGGCTCTCTCTCCACAGTGCTTGAGGGAAATGTCGACGCAATAGTAATTACGGGCGGTATTGCGTATGATAAGAGGTTCATCGGCTGGATAACCGAACGTGTGAAATTCATAGCTGATGTGCTCGTATATCCAGGCGAGATGGAGATGGAGGCCCTGGCTCTCGGGGCTCTTCGTGTTCTCCTGGAACAGGAGACTGCAAAGATTTACAATCCCGAAGGACAGGTTCGTTGATGAGTAAAAAGAGTTTCGAGAAGAACAGAAAAACCTGGGAGGAGAATATCCTCGACCCCGGACTTGAAAAATTCCCCGAAAGAAAGGAAAATTTCAGGACTGGCTCCGGAGATCCGGTAGAAAGGGTGTATTTCCCGGACAACCCCGGGGATGAGTATCTTGAGAAACTTGGATTCCCGGGTGAGTATCCCTATACAAGGGGGGTTCAGCCAACCATGTACCGCGGCCGTTTCTGGACCATGCGTCAATACGCCGGTTTTGGAAGCGCCGAGGAATCCAACAGACGATACCGCTATCTGCTGGGACAGGGTCAGACAGGTCTTTCGGTAGCCTTTGACCTCCCGACGCAGATAGGATACGATTCCGATCACCCGCTGTGCGCCGGAGAAGTAGGAAAAGTGGGCGTTGCAATTGACAGTCTGGCAGATATGGAGCTGCTCTTCAAAGATATTCCGCTGGACAGTGTCTCCACATCCATGACTATCAACGCACCGGCGGCTGTTCTGCTGGCAATGTACATAGCAGTCGCTGAAAAACAGTCCATTTCCCCTGATAAGCTCAGAGGTACAATTCAGAACGATATTCTCAAAGAATACATGGCCAGAGGAACTTACATTTTCCCACCCGCTCATTCCATGAGGCTGATCACCGATATTTTCAGTTTCTGCAACCTGAACGTTCCAATGTGGAACACGATCAGCATATCAGGCTACCATATCAGGGAGGCTGGATGCACAGCCTCACAGGAGGTTGCTTTTACCTTAGCGGACGGAATCGCATATGTTGACGCAGCGATAAAAGCAGGGCTTACGGTAGATGACTTCGCACCAAGGCTCAGTTTCTTCTTCAATGCTCATAATGATCTTCTGGAGGAGGTCGCTAAGTTCAGGGCGGCTCGAAGGCTCTGGGCATGGATAATGAGAGAGAGGTTCGGCGCACGCAAGGCAAAGAGTCTGATGCTCCGTTTCCATACCCAGACCGGAGGTTCCACACTCACCGCTCAGCAGCCCGATAACAATATCGTAAGGGTGGCCATTCAAACCCTCGCGGCTGTACTCGGTGGAACCCAGAGCCTTCATACGAACAGCAGGGATGAAGCCCTTGCACTGCCATCGGAACATGCGGTACGGATTGCTCTCCGAACCCAGCAGATCGTCGCTAACGAGTCAGGGATTACGAATGCAGTAGATCCTCTGGCAGGCAGTTACTTCATTGAGAATATGACGGACAGGATAGAAACCGAAGCCAGAGATTATATAATAAAAATCGATTCTCTTGGCGGCATGGTTCAGGCCGTGGAAGAGGGATACCCCCAGCGTCAGATTCAGGATGCTGCATACACCTACCAGAGGGAGATCGAAAGCTCCGAGCGGATAGTTGTAGGGGTAAACAGTTTCGTTGTTGAAGAACGCCCTCCAGAGGGACTCCTGAGGGTTGATCCATCTGTAGAGAAAGCACAGATCGCTAAACTGAAAGACATAAGGAACAGCCGTGATAACGGTGCGGTAACCGAGTGCATGAAATCTCTTGGACTGGCCGCAAATTCATCTCTGAACCTCATGCCTTCCATATTGGAAGCAGTACGATCCTATGCTACACTGGGTGAAATATGCGGAGTACTTCGCGAAGCATTTGGCGAATACAGACCGAACACAGTCCTCTAACACAGCCTGTTTTGCAGGTTGATGCAAAGCGGACATACTGGAAAGGTGGAAATAATGAAGTTCATTAGTCCATCAGCAGCAGCTATTATTGCGCTAACTATCATATCACTTATCCCAGGATGCGGCGGTTCAAGTGTAGATAGAACAACATGGCTCATCGTTGTCGGAGAAGACACGATCTCTGTTGGTGATGCAGGTGAAGCCTGGAATCAACTTGGAGAAAGACAGAGAGAACTTTTCATTTCGAAGGATAATACCATCGGAGAGTATATCGTTACCTCCGGCAGGAAAGCCCTCCTCCAGCTGGAGCTTGCGGAAGCGGGATACCTGGATGACAATCTCCTGCTTTTATCCAGAGGGGCCTGGCTGAATTCAAAACTGAGCGAAGCCGCGAGGAAATTACTTTTCGAGGGAATTCTGGAAACCATCGGTGAAGACGAAATAGATTTCTTCTTAAGCTATCTCGGCAGACATGTCCTTTATACGATAAACCCCGGCAGCGATTATGAGCAAACGTTAGGTCCTGTCCACATCCCGCTCCTTCCATCTGACCTGATCAGGTTACTTGATTCTCTTTCTTTCGGGGAAGTCGGGATAATGGAGAGCGGAATCGAGATAAGGCTTGATTCCATCGTGACAGCGGATTCTTCGCTTATTATCCAGGCTCTTTCGGATACAGTGACTGTTCGATCAGGTGCGGCTTCCGCTATCGCAACCAGAAGATACCAGGAAATGGATGATAGCCTTAAGCAGTCCTTCCATACCGATTACAATTTTAGTGTGGATTCAACAGTTCTGAAGCAGTTAGTGCTTTATTACTCCGAGGAGGCCGAATTCCCGACCGGAGAGGCAGTTGTATTCTCATCAGATCTCGGCAGCCTGACACCTGAAGAGGTAAGAGGTGAAATTGCTTACCTCCAGAACCGTCAGATGATTAATCCCTCCGATGCAGAATGGATGAACGGATTCGTAGATCAACTGCTTTTCAACTTCTACAGCCTTGGCCTTCTTGAGAACGAATCTCCGGAGTTCGTTAATACTCTCCGCGAGGAATCGGATAAATACCTCCTGGATATTGCATCCGAGGAATTCTACGCAGACAGGATTCAGTCCACAGTAACAGTTACCACCGAGTACATGGAAGATCTGTTTGAAAACCTTGAGGAACCCTTTACAATTCCAGAAAAGAGAGTTCTTCAGGCTGTCTACATGCCAGAGGATTCAGTCGTTGTCTATCGCCATCTGAACCAGGATGAAAAGGATGCTTTCCGTCTCACATTACCGGGATTCGAGAACCTCGCCGCTGACTTAACTCATCCGCAGATAACACGACCGCTGTCTGTCAGTGAAGTTCCCGGATTTCATGGAGATGAAATTTTCCTTATCGATCCTTCTGATACAACCAGCTGGCTTGGGCCGCTTGTTCTTTACGATGGGGGCCTGATGTGCATGTTCAGGCTGATTGAAGTTATCCCCCAGCGGAATGCAACATTCGCTGAGGTTGAGGATCAACTGTATATGACGGCCAGAAACAGGCTTGAGGAGCAGGCAACGGTTGACGTTATACGTGAGCTTGAAGAGAAGTACGGAATGATTATCAATGAAGATATTCTTGAAGAACTTCCTGAGGATCCCGGCAGCTGGGCCGAGCTCTAATTCAGGTACAACGAAGATGGGGACATGTGCACAGCACATGTCCCCTTAACTTACCCGTCTGAAACTATTTCAGAATTATTACCGAAGCGGATGCTGCAGTACCGCCCGCGGTGGTAACCCGAACGATGTAATAACCTGCGTTCAATGAGCTTACCTGCAAAGTACATTCCGAGTCTTCAAGGATTCCGGTGGCAACAAGTCTGCCCGTGGTGTCGTAGAGATCCAGTGTGCCGTTATCCGCGGGGTAGGAAACGGAAAGTGACCCGCAGCAGGGATTCTCGACTAATGTAATCCCCGGAAGAATGGTACCGCTGCCGGAGCCTTCAATTCCAAGTGTATGCATTGCGGGTATAAGTGTAGGATCTCCCAGCACCACCATTCCAAGATGCCATGACAGCTCGCTTGGAGAAAGGCCGCCCTGGGAAATGTAATCCCACCAGTCACTGTAGGCTTCGCCCAATGACGAGCCGGTACCCAGAGGTGAATAGAACGGAGTGAATTGCAGCATTGCGCCGCTTTTGGTGCTTCCCACCGATGCAAGGCTGCTCTCCGTGCAGTAAGCGTATACCGCACCCATACTGTGTATGGTTGTAAAACGGGCGTTCGAGCAGGCGAACAGGTTATAAAAATGTGCCTGCGGCAACGCCGGAACCAGCTCATTCCAGTACGTTATCGGTCCCGGACTCCAGTAGTGGCCTGAAGAATTGGAGTGAACGAAGGGGCTTATCCAGACGTAGTTGCCCGGCAGCCTGTTCTCGAGATAATCGGTGCCGTTGGTGGCCGCTGCATTACTCACCAGTTCGGTATTGGGATAGAGATACTGCATGGAACCCCTGTATTCAGTTGCCCAGGGAATCCAGTCGTCATCTACGTAACAGAGTGCGTTAAGCGGTTCCGGGTCGCCGTTCAGCCTCCATTCATGGATCCTCTGCAGGTAATCGTTCAGAATTTCTGTAGGATCGCCCACTGCCGTCAGGTTATCGACCTTGATCCGTCCCACGTATATCTCGGGGTCTAAGGTTCCGTAGAATGTATCGTAGACCCCATCCGAACCGGGTAGTGCTTCGAATGGGTCTCCGATCCAGTTATCCTCCCAGTCGCCATCAAGGTCCATGTAGAAGTAATCACTCGGGAAGGTATCTAAACCCTTTTCATCAGTGTCACTCAAACCGCTCCAGGGCGCTGGAAGGTTCCCTACGAGCACAGCGCCCTCAAGACCATCATTGTATTTATCCGTAAGATATGCTTTCAGCTCTTCAGGCGTGCTGTAGGTAACCTCGACTACTTCGGTGGAGAGCCCCTGCGACGCTATATCTGCCGTCCACTGGTCCAGAAGACCGGCCTCAAGGCTGTCCGTAAGTCCATCCTCAAAGATCAGTACAAAATCAGCTCCATCTGTCCCTGCGATGGAAGTGACTGTGAGGGACAGGTACGAAGGCTGATCCTCAATCCACTCCTCGTACGTTCCCTCGACAAATGACGGATCGGGATTGATCGTTCTGGGCGTATCATCGTAAACACCCCCTATCAGAATCAGGAATATCAGAGTCAAATCAAGCATTTCATCATTCCAATCATTTCAGTTGAAGGTGGTTAGAGTCTGAGGTACTGGTAGAGGTCGAGGTGGCGAACGGCGAAATTCAGCGCAGGGTAAAGGATGCTTGAGATAACCCCGAGGTACAGCATTCCGAATACTATGAAAAGGCCGAACTTCTCAAGTTTTCTGTAGTTGTGAAGAGCCTGCCCCTTTAAAAACCTCGCCACAATCCTGCTGCCGTCAAGCGGAGGGATCGGCAGGAGGTTGAAGACCATCAGTACGATATTCATAAGAGCTGCCATTGCAAGGCTGTGCACCAGTATCGACGGCAGGACGCTGCCTGCGAGATGGAGGAACAGTGTAAGCAGTATAGCTATCGCAAAGTTTGTAGCAGGCCCTGCAATAGCGACCCACATCATGCCTGTCCTGGGGTTTCTGAAGAATCCAGGATTGACCGGTACCGGCTTAGCCCATGCCAGCATGATAGGGCTGTTGCTGATGAGGAACAGTGCGGGAAGAAGGATCGTCCCGATAGGATCAATGTGTGGAAGAGGATTGAATGTCAGCCTCCCCATCTTGTACGCGGTGGGATCTCCAAGTTTGAGCGCAACGTACCCGTGAGCGATCTCATGACAGACAACGCTGAAAAACACGAAAACTATTACGAACGGAGTTTCTACGCCCATTACCTTCTCCTGCCGGCAAGCAGAAGCCAGATCATCTGCCCCAGAGAAGCAAGCGCTGCGGCTACATAAGTCATGGATGCAGCGCCCAGTACTTTTTTAACACCTGCCAGCTCCACTCCGGTCATGTTACCGCTTTTTTCCAGGTATACCACCGCACGCCTGCTGGCATCGAATTCCACAGGAAGTGTGACCAGCTGAAAAAGCAGAGCGGCACCGTAAAGGGCAGCTCCTAAATAGTAGAGTGCAGTCATGTGAAATAAGATTCCGCCGATTATCAGAGGGAACAGCATCTGAGAGCCAAGATTCGCAACTGGTACCAGTTTCTGCCGTATCTTAAAGGGACTGTAGCCCATCGCGTCCTGAACAGCATGCCCGGCCTCATGGGCTGCCACACCGACAGATGCTACGGAGTTTCCGCTGTAAACATTCTGTGAAAGACGCAGCACATTGCTTCGGGGATCGTAATGATCCGTGAGGTTCCCGCCAATCTCCTGTATGTCGATATTGGCAAGACCGTAGCTGTCCAGTATTTCACGCGCGATGGCGGCGCCGGATAATCCTCTTCCCGTACTTACTTCGCTGAAACGTTTGTATGTACTGCTGACCTTAGATTTGGCTATGAGGCCTATGATCATAGCGGCTATAATAACAAGGAAACCAGCGTTCATATCCATAAATCCCAGGTACATTTTTCATCCTCTTCTAAACTGTAACTACAGAATCGATCTTCTTTTCTTTCTTTTAACGAATATAAGCAAAATTGATTCCGAGGTGGATTGCGCATATAGAGGGTTTAGAACTCCTGATCACTGCTTTGGGTGACATTATGGCACAGACTGGAGGTCGCTGAAACTAACCGTCTCCCTTCTCCCTAGAAGGGTTTCCAATCGCTTCTGAACCGCTCTTCGTGTTATATCATTCTCGAAATCGCAGGGATGTATGGCGAATCTCACCGTTTGGCAGCCACTGAGAAGCATACCGGAAACCGTTACCCAGAAGGCTGCAAGAGATCTTTTTACATAGCTCCCTCCCGCGTAGTTCACAACCGGAACCCTGAGGATCGTCCGCCCCGTCCGGGGGTCCCAGATACGTTTCCTGTTCTCTGCGAAGATGAATCCTGTTGCCGCTAATGCTGAGATTGTTCCTGTGCTGTATAGCCATGCTGGAGCCACAAAACCCCTGGGTTCAATACCAAGATTTCGTTTGAGGGTTTCCCGGCCGTTCCGCAGAAGCTGTTCCGCCTCTTTCTCATCAAGGCCCAGGAATTCCCCTTCGCCTCTTGTGAAAAGCGATGATCTGATCCTGTCTGCAGTCCCCAGAGCGGCAGCGCCTTTATGCATGCATCCATGAAGAACCATCTCCACACCGTTTTCTGCCAGCTCTTTAAGCCATCGGCAGAAATCCGGATATTCTTCCAGGGGCCACTCTCCATGGTAATCGGGAACAACCAGCATGCTGTATCTGATAACTCCAAGCTCGCGGATGGCGGAGTGAATCTTTCGCAGAGTGTCTTCATGAGCCGGTGATACATCATGAACCGTCAGCTGCAGCTTTTTCATGTCTGTTCCCACCACTTGCCCGGTGGAACCAGCCTTTCGATATCTCTCTCTTCGAAGGCATCCTTTATCTTTTCATAGAAGCCCTCCATTTTCCTGAAAACATCCTCCCAGGTATGCCGCGCAACGGCATATTCCCTTAAATATTCGGTAGTTTCACTGTTGGATATCCCTGCCGCCTGCACAATTGAGCTGGCCAGGCTTTCAGGATTGCCGGACTCAAAGGGAGGGAGAAGATTCAATGACGCAGCCATTTCCCCCGAAGCGGAAACATCGGGAAAGACAGGAACGGTACCGGATGCAATGGCCTCAAGACCTGCAAGTCCGAATGTCTCGTATCGGCCCAGGGCCAGAAAGACATCAGCGGATGCCATGGCCTCTGCAACAGCGTCTCTGCCGCTCAGAAAGGGCAATTGATAGACTTCAGGATATTCTTCGATGAAATCACTCACCATATCTTCGTGCGGGCCGCGGCCTCCTATAACAAGTTTAATTCTGCCGGGGTCTCTGAAAAACGGATAGGCCTCCATCAGAAGATCCAGCCCCTTCTCCCAGTGGAGCCTCGCAAGGTACAGAACGATCCTGCACCCGGCGGATGCACCGACTTCCCTTCGGAACCTGCTGGATCCGGCAGCCGGAGAAAATCTGTCCGTATCAACACCGAGAGGTACATGAAAGAGTCTTCTAACACCGGCTTCGTACAGCTTCTCCAGCATGCATTCGGAAGCGGCAAAAACCGCTGTCATACGACTGTAGTGCCTGCTGACATGGTTTCCGGCAATCCTGCGAAGCCGCTCAGCAAATTTCAGGGGAAATACTTTTCTTGCGTAGGGACCTACGTAACTGTCGGGAAAATCAGAGTGGTAGAAACCTACCGTTGGAACCGGGGAAGCACCCAGGGCTCTGCCTACAAGAGCCGGGAGAAGGTAAGGACTTCCTATCTCAATAATGTCAGGTCTGAAATCGAGAAATGCGGAATTGAGACTCCCGCTGTCTACGATCATCCGGTATCCGGATTTAAATAGAGGTATGGATCTCACTGAATAGACCCTTGTGCTTCCCCTGAAAGTCAGGCTGTCATCCCTGCCGGGAATAACCAGGGCAGCGGTATGACGGGGGTGTTCTGCGAAATAATCAAGTTTCCTGTCATGGTAAACCCTTATTCCTCCACCGACGGAGGAATACAGACTGTTCACATCACAGATTCTCATTTGCTATTAATGTATGCCATCACCCGGACTGGCGTCACTTCCCGGCTGAAGGAGATACACGCCGCCCTTTCCATCATCGGACGCGAGGACCATTCCGTTGCTTTCTACTCCCCTTATCTTAATCGGCTGAAGATTGACCAGGACTACTACTTTTCTGCCGATCAGCTCTTCCTTCGAATAAAAAGGTTTCATCCCGGCAACCAGCTGACGAGTATGGTCACCCATATCCACCATGAGCCTGAAAAGCTTGTCTGCGCCTTCTATATCATCGACCTCTTTAACAACACCTGCTCTCATATCGATCTTCATGAACTCGTCATAGGAAATTGTTTCTTTGATCGGGGGTTTTTCGGCTTCGGTGTCGGCTGTCTCGGATATGCCTTCTTCGGGCTGCATAATCTTCTCGAAACCTTTCTTTAGCTTCTCAAGCAGAATTTCAGGTTCGCCCAATTTTCGACCGACCGGAATGTTCTCACCGCCTGCATCCTTCCAGAGCAGGGAACTGTTTCCAAGCATTCTGGCGGTCTTCTCACAGGTAAACGGGATGAACGGGGCGAACAGTATCCTCAGCGAATCAGCTAACTGAATACTGTAATAGATGGTCGTTGCGCATTTATCCCTGTCTGTCTGAGCGGTCTTCCATGGCTGTGATTGATCGAAGTATCTGTTTCCCTCTCTGGCCAGGTCCATTACCCTGAGACATGCGGCCTTGATTTTGAAATTCCGCAGCAGCTCCTCCATCTCGTTCCTGGTTTCGGCGGCGGACGCCATGAGATTAGTTTCCTCCGGTCCGGCAGCTCCAGGCTCCGGTACTCTGCCTTCGAAACTCTTATGTGCGAACTTCATTATCCTGTTTACAAAATTCCCGAAAACATCCGCAAGCTCATTGTTCTTTTGCCGGAACTCATCCCATGTAAAGTCGGCATCACGATTCTCCGGTGCGTTTATGGCAAGAGCGTATCTCATGGGATCAGGGGGGAAGTGAGCCAGATAATCCGTCAGCCAGATAGCCGTTCCCCTGCTTGTGGAAAACTTTTTCCCACTGATATTGAGGTATTCGTTGGCAGGAATGTTCCACGGAAGGATATAGTTGCCGAGACCGTGGAGAACGGAGGGTTCTATGATCGCGTGAAAGACGATGTTATCCTTCCCGATGAACTGCACAAGGCGGGTTTCAGGATCGAACCAGTAATCCTTCCAGCCTTCCGGTTCCCCCCTCTTCGCAAACAGTTCCATGGTGCTGCTCACGTAACCGAGAAGAGCTTCGAACCATACGTATAGAACCTTGCCGGAGGCTTCCTCCAGAGGGACAGGTACGCCCCAGTCAAGATCTCTTGTAATGGCCCTTTCCCGGAGACCGTCCTTAAGCCAGCCCCGACAGTAGTTAAGTACGTTGTTCTTCCATCCGGCGTGGGAACCCAGCCACTCATCCAGCCATTCCTGAAAGGCGTTCAGCCTGAGAAACCAGTGGGTGGTCTCCCGGGGGACGGGAGTGGAACCGCATATTTCGCAGACCGGTTTCAGCAGATCGAGTGCGTCCAGCCATGAACCGCAGTCTTCGCACTGGTCTCCCCTGGCGCTTTCCGAACCGCAAGAAGGACATGTCCCTCCCACGTACCTGTCGGGCAGGAAGCGATCACACTTATCACAGTAGAACTGCTTCATGGATTTCTCAACTATGTATCCCTTTTCAAGCAGGTCCAGAAAGACACCCTGTGTAAATTTGTAGTGCTCCGGCTTTTCGGTTCTGGAGAAATTATCAAAGGATATCCCGAAACGCTCAAAATCCGTTCGTATGATCTCATGATATCTGTCAACAACCTCACGGGGAGTTATGCCCATCTGTTCGGCCCTGATAGTTATGGGAACACCATGCTCATCGGTGCCGCAGATGTATATAACATCCTCTTCGCACATTCTGAGAAAACGGACGTAAATATCAGCCGGCAGGTATGCCCCGGCCAGATGTCCCAGATGCGAGGGACCGTTTGCGTACGGCAGCGCGCTTGTTACCAGATATCTTGACATTGTTTCTCCAGGTTCGGGGAATATTCCCGATCAATTCTGTTTAGGATTCACTTCCCCAACGGGTTTCTTCAGAGGTTTCTTCTTCCTGTGAAACTTCTCGATGTCCATGACCTTATCTTCTTCATCCTCCATCTGAAGGGTTACCGTCTCTCTGAATATGTCGACAGCGGTAACCTTTCCCTCTTTCTTTCCGATCCTCGCTCTGGACCCCACCTGAGGGTAGAGTTTGGAGGCCTTTCTGTAAAAATCAGTTTCGTAATTCAGGCAGCACATCAGACGGCCGCAGACACCTGAGACTTTGGATGGATTAGGTGCCAGATCCTGCTCTCTGGCAGTCTTCAGGGTAATCGATCTGAAATGCGACAGGTAGGAAGCACAGCATAACCTCTTTCCGCACAGACCCATACCGTCCTTCTGTCTGGCATCGTCCCGTACACCTATCTGCCTCATTTCTATTCTTGCATGGAACTTACTGGCAAGATCCCGAACGAGCCCTCTGAAATCCTTCCGCTGGTCAGCCGTGAAATATATCCGTAATTTCCTTCTGTCCAGCTGTGACTCACAGCTTGTAAGCTTCATATCCATGCTTCTGGTTGAGACTCTTTCAATGCAGAATTTCAATACTATTTTCTCGAATTCCCGATTCTTCTGATCCTTCTGCAAATCATCAGGTGTAGCTCTCCGGACAAAATGGCCGTTGATCGAAGCTACGGGGTCTCGAGGATCGTACTTCGCGATGACCATCCCGAGATCTTCACCTCTGTCCGCGGAAACAACGACCAGATCTCCAACCGAAACAGGTTTGTTTGACAGGTTGATAAACGTCTCAAGCCTTCTGGAGTTGAATATAAGCCTGAAAAGCTCAATAGCACTGGACCTCTCCTTATCGTAGTTCTCACTGTTTCCGTTTTCATTATCAGTCATATAATTCAATTCAATGATTCCTTTCCCGGACCGGCAATACATTTCCACATACCGGTGAAGGCCGCTGCCAGAACTATCCCCGGCATACCGTTTCCGGCAAGCCTTACTTCAGCCCTGCGGAAAAGCTCTACGCCGCAGTCGCAGGCATTATCATCCACACTGAAGCCATGAAGGGCTTTCTCCGAATGTACGACAGGTTTCTTCTCAAGGGCGCATCTCCTGAGATCATGGATAAATGTCTGCATGCTTCTGCAGAATTCAAGGGAACCCTCCCTGTGCAGTTTACCGGACTTTTCTGTGGCAAGGGCTACCGCTTTCGGTGCAGACGAGCATTCGATTATCCCGCGCAGGACTGTTTCCGCTTCATAGTTGACCTCCGCCGCTGATGAGTCCCTGCCTTTGCGAAGGGCGATCCCGGGTCTTCCATCGGAAGTTCTTGCGATATCGCAGGCATCTTCTTCTCCCAGGTTCAGCCGGTCCATCAGAATGTCCCTGATGGTATCCTCATTAAGCCTCCTGAACCTTATGAGGTGCGAACGGGATCTTACGGTAGGAAGCAGGGCAGACCATCTCGAACTTATAAGTATAATCACTGTTTCATCTGGAGGTTCCTCAAGTGTTTTCAGCAATGCGTTTGCAGCCTCCACTCCCATAGTGTCCGCATCCGGGATGATTTCGATATGCCCTTTGTTCTCATATGCTTTTCTGGAGAGCCTCTCTCCCATTTCCCTTATGCGGTCTATGCTTATTCTGATATTTCCCGCAAGCCGCAGCGGCGAAACACCGTCATCCACTCTTGCCTTGATAAGCCTTGCGATCTCTTCGGGCTTGGTGCTTCCAAGCTCGGGAATAGTGAGCCTCACGTCAGGATGCTGGAATCCGAATACCCTCAGGCAGTCCCTGCATTTACCGCAGTAACCGTTCTTCTCCACCTCGCACATCCAGGCTGCTGCCAGCTCAAGCGCAGCGGTAAGCCTGCCCACACCCGAGGGGCCGGCGAAAAGGTAAGAATGGGCAAGTCTTCCTTTTGAATAAGACCTGCTCAAAAGCTCATCAGCCCGATCCTGACCTCTAACTTCCTTCAATAAACCCATATCTACTGCAGATACTCCACGGGATTTAAGGGTTCTCCTCCCCTGCGGATCTCAAAATAGTATCCAGGCCGCCCCCCCGGGACTGATCCGGTTCTGCCAAGCTGAGATCCTGCATTAAGCTCATCACCGACGCTGACCATAACCTGCCCAAGATAACCGTATATAGTGTAATAACCATCCTGGTGATCAAGAACAACCATATACCCCATACTCAGGTATTCACTGGCGAACATTACTTCTCCCGGTGCCGATGCGCTGACATCCTGCGATGGGGGAGTAACAACGGTAATTCCATCGCTTACGGTCTCGGTCCCGTACTGCGGATTCGTCTGTATTCCAAAACCCCTGATCACCTCTCCTGCGGCAGGCCAGCTTACGCTGCCCCTCTGTCTTTCTATAAAACTGTTCATATCCTGTTCTACGAGAGGTATAGAGGCTGAAACGGGGTTTGAACGGGCGCTGAGCTGGGTTACGAATTCAGCCCGGCTTACCCTCCTGTCTTCAAGTACAGCAAGTGATTCCTCGGCGGCGGCTATCCTTCCCATGATCTGGGTCCTCATCGAAACCTGGCGCGCCTCTTCCGCATATATACGCTCCTGTGTCTCCTCCATCTGATGACGGAGCTGCTGCACGTTGACCAGGAGAACTTCAAGTGAATCACGGAAGCTGCCAAGTGAATCCTGACTGATCGACAGCATGAACACCTCTCCGGCAGCCTTTGACGCAAGATAATCTACGTAAGCTTGCCGGTGGAGCATCCTGCTGAACCCGCCCTCTACGAAAAAACTCCCTATTCCTCCGAGGTTCCGATGGGAGTAAAGGTAGATCATATATGACGAAAGGCTTTCAACCAGGGCTTCCCGCAGTGAGTCCTCCGAGGTGAATACACTGGAAACCCCGCTTAACAGCTGGAGTATTTCTGCTTCCTCGAGGGCCAGTTCATTGTAGTAGCTTCTGGAGGTAAGAATGTGCTGATGTATGGCATCCAGGATAGTGGATACAGTAGCTCCCTCCTCCTCAAGAAGGGCTATCTGCTCCTGGGTTTCCTGCACGCATGCATCAAGGCTGTCAAGTGAGCTGGCGGAAACCAATACCGCAAAGAGCATCAGTGCAGTCAACTGTGCCTCCCGTCTAGAGGATTACAGAAGCCTTGAAGCCAGTTCCTCGGCTCTGTCGGTTTTCTCCCAGGAAAAGAATCCGCCAGCTTCGGGTTCCCTGCCGAAATGCCCGAACGAGGATGTGCTTGCGAAAATAGGTCTCTTCAGTTCAAGATACTCAATAATCCTGTAGGGACGAAGGGGGAATATATCCCTGATCACCTTTTCAACGGAATCAGTATCGCTGATTTTTCCAGTTCCAAAGGTTTCCACCATGACGGAAACCGGTTCTGCCCTGCCTATGGCGTATGCAAGCTGAATTTCGCATCTGTCCGCAATGCCTGCTTTTACAACATTCTTTGCGATATGCCGGGCCATATAAGCGGCCGAGCGGTCAACTTTTGTTGCATCCTTGCCTGAGAAAGCTCCACCCCCGTGCCTGCCCGAACCGCCATATGTATCAACAATTATCTTTCTTCCTGTAAGTCCGGCGTCTCCGTGAGGACCGCCGATAGCAAATCTGCCGGATGGATTGAAGAGGAGCTTTCCGTTCCATTTCAGAGTCGGCCTGCATCTTTGCAGAACCGGAGTGATAACCTTTTTCAGTATATCGTCTTTCATTTCTCCCGTTTGGGCATCGGGGGAATGATGAACGGAGAGAAGAATCTCGTCTATGGAAACAGGCGTATATCCTTCGTAATGTACTGTCACCTGGCTCTTCGCATCGGGCCTCGCCCATGGGATTTCTCCCGCTTTACGTGATTCCTTCAACTGCTCAAGAAGCCTGTGTGCCAGCTGAACGGGGTAGGGCATAAGGACTTCAGTTTCTGTGCAGGCAAAACCGAACATCAACCCCTGGTCTCCTGCGCCCTCGTTGTCGATTACACCGTGATCGATATCAGGCGATTGGGAATGTATTCTTATTCTGTACGTATTCTCGTTGAAATGGAAACCAATATCCGGGATATCGTACCCTATCGAGCGTATGGTGTCCCTTGCCACCTTTTCGTAATCCACATTGGAGTGACTTTTCACTTCCCCCGCAAGGAGGCAGAAATTAGTCGTTACAAGGGTTTCGCAGGCCACGTGAGCATCCGGATCATCTTTTAGGTGTGCGTCAAGGACAGCATCCGAGATCTGGTCACATATTTTGTCGGGGTGCCCATCGGAAACGGATTCGCTGGTAAACATAGTACCCATGATAAGATAAACCTCGCCAATTCTATTGCCGAAAATAAAAACCGCCTGCCGGCGGCCTGAGGGTGAGCTATCGGCTTTTTAGCACTTTTTTTAGTGTGGTTGCAATATTCCTCAAATCATTCCACAGAAGTAATGATACAATAAATCCTGATTAAGTCAATATCTGATGGTGCTATTCCTCGTCCTCATCTGCCGAGTCGGCAAGGTCAGCAATCTCTTCAAGATTGTCTTTATCGAACTCGCTTCCCGCTTCCTCCAGGGCATCAGAAAGCTCTTCTGACAATAAGTCCATTTTATCCGCATAGCGGATTATGATCGCCTCCTCCTGTATTTTCTTCCCCTTTTTATCTCTTTCCCGGACAATAAGATCCCATTCCTTCCGCCTTCTCCTCTCAAGGAAGGCTTTGCCGGAACTGTCGGGGAAAAGGTAATAGAGAAGCTTCTCCCGGGGGGCTTCGGCCAGAGGAAGGTCTGTTCCTTCCAGCAGAGGTATCTCCCTGCTGAAGTCAGAGGAATCGTATCGCCTCTCATCCCTGAAGCCGCATATCTTCTCTCTGTAGTCCTCATCTATGGGAAAAGGTGTTTCTCCGTAGTACCCTGCTATCAGGTTTTCGTACTGCACCGGATTCACATTCTTTCCAAGAGCCATAAGGTATGCTTTCACTCCAACTATCTGAGAAGTGGGAGTGACAAGAGGACACCAGCCAGCCTTTTTCCGGACTGACTGCACCGCGTTCAGAGCCGAGGAAAGAGAGTCCAATTTCCCATCCTTCGCAAGCTGAGATGTAAAATTGCTGTACATTCCACCCGGGATCTGAGCTTTCCATACTTCCTCGTTAGGCGGGGGGAATCCGCATAAATGTTCCATCTCATGTACGATACTAACGGCGTTTTCCGTCCTTCCCTTCGCCAGACACAGAAGAACTTCTTCCGCCATGGGCGCTAGAACATCTCTTCCGGGCCAGGTAGTTGTATGAGTAGAAAGGGAGAATTCCTGTTCAACTTCACCGATAACTACTCTCAATTCAGCGTGCAGAGGCTCGATATTCCGGGGAGAGAAATCCAGACCTGTCTCCAGACCCAGCAGTTCGGCAAAGATGGATAGCAGCTCAACCGAAGGATGGGAGGCTCCCCCGGCAAGTGGAAGGAAGCATGTGTCTATTTTTTCAACACCGGCAAGCATGGCAATAACCGCCGAAATATGGCCGAAACCCGGTGTACAATGGGTATGGCTGACCACAGGCACATTCAGTTTTTCCAGTAGAGTGGTGTAATAACGCCATGCAACGGAAGGTTCCTTCAGACCGGCCATATCCTTGTCCGTAATCATATCCGCGCCCAGTTCCTGCAGCTCGAGAGCCTTACCGACAAAGTGATCGATATCGTATGGATCCCCGGTGGTGTAGCATATGGCACCATCAAAGAGCCCTCCGGCTTCCCTTGTACCCTCAAGGGCGGCCTTGAAATTGGGAATGTAGTTCAGAGCATCAAATATTCTCATGATGCCTACTCCTGACTGAACAGCTTCCCGGTTAAAATCCTTAACTATGTCATCAGGATAAGGATCGTACCCGAACAGGTTCTGCCCTCTTGAAAGCGCCCTCAGTCTGCATCCGTAAGGAGCGGCTTTTTCAGCCATTTTTCCCAGTCTCTCAAAAGGATCCTCATCGAGATACCTCATGGCACTGTCCAGGGTTGCTCCCCCCCAGACTTCCATGGTTTTCATACCGGTATCAAGTATCAGAGGCATGAGCCTGAGAATCTGCTCACCGGACATCCTTGTTGCCAGGAGTGACTGCTGCCCATCCCTCAACGTAAGATCAACGAACTCGATCCTGCCACAGCCCCTTGGTTCCATCTGAGGCCCGCGTTCTTCAATACCCAGCATACGCTTAATGGAAAACGGCATTGATCATCTCCCTGTTTCAATTTTAGATTACCCGAAGGTTCAAAACTAAGAAAGCACACTTTCTTTCGCAACTTTAATAGGGACGGAGGCTTTTTATTTACAAAACGCGAATAATACACACTTATGATTTAATATATGGCTATATTATTTTGTAATTTAAAATAAAAAGCCTCCGTCCCTATTTATTACAACACTTGTGAACGGCAATCCTTGT
>CAZUYF010000003.1:0-28144 GCA_964624675.1 uncultured bacterium | reverse complement strand
GCCGGAGGACCTACCTCAGCAGTACGAATCGGCCGGGCGGCGTTCCCTCTCCAAAGCTGATCATGTAAATACCCGCAGGGAGTATTGAACAGTCAAGCCGGGTTTCTACTCCTGGCTGGACAAGTATTCGAGTGCTGAGCACGATCCTGCCTGCAAGATCGTAGATACGGATATCAGACTCAAAAGCGGAGCTGTTCTCATGAAGTGAGATAACCATGCTGCCGCGAACGGGGTTCTCCACTATCCTGGGCTGCTGCTGCATCGCTGCAGGTCCCCCGCTGCCAATTCCTACAGCGGAAAGATCCTGAACATATATTTCCCATCCGTCACCTTCGTTACCGGCCCAGAGCAGTTCGCAGGGAGTCGCAACTGGAGACCACGCAGGACCCGCGAAAGGATAAAGTTCCAGCGGCGCAGAACCACCGAGGGGATAGCCCATTATCGACGCTGAGGCTCCGCATCCCTCCTGCCAGATGATGCCTGTTCCGAGGGGCTCGGGCAGGCTGCCCAGGAGAGTTCCCGAAATGCGCTCGGAGGTTGCATAAACGGTTTCTTCATCGCCCCATCCGGTTCCCTCCCAGACCCTCAATCTGATCGAAGACTCACCTGCCTCGTCCAGCCATAACAGGCAGGTTCCGGAGGTTGACCAGTCGGTATCGAGGCTGGGGGAATGACATAGTTCACCCGTGGAAACTTCAACGGGTGAGCTGAAACCTGACGAATCACCGCAGCACCACATTACTCTGCTTCCCGAGGGAGACCGCTCCTCCCACACGAGATGGACGGTTCCAGAGGCATCCACGATGAGTTCAGGATTCTGACACCATTCCGCAGCTGAGCTTATCTGAGTTACCGGGAAAACACCATCGATACTCTTGAGCATCACAGCGCCACCGTTCGCGTCCCAGTCCAGCCAGGCCAGCCAGAGCCTGCTGCCGGTGGAGGCCAGAACGGGGCTTATCTGGTAACCCTCCTGGTCGACCTGGATCTCAACCTGGGAGAAATCGTTTCCATGGGCAGTTTTTATCCTGTAGCTGTAAGTGGATAATTCGAAATCACTCCAGACTATCCAGGGGGACGTATCGTGATAGCATGCGGAAACGCCAACATCCCAGTATTCGTCCGAATCAACGTAAATAACCGGACCCCAGCCTGCCCCCTCTTCGTAAAGCCTCGCTGCAATATCCAGCCTCCCGTTCTCCCCCGACAACCACGTCGCAATTGTTCGCCGCGGTGTAAAATTACTGGACGCTGCTGCCGGGAAGCAGTCGGAGAAACCGCTGGTGGAGATCTGTTCGTACTCTGCAAATCGCTGCCCGATGACCGTATGGCTTTCACTCCTCATTGAGCCGGCAAGAGGCGAAAGTGTAGGGTCTCCAAGCAGAGCATTCCCGTAGAACCATGCTCTCTCATTGCCGGAGAATCCTCCCTGTGCCTCGTATTCCCACCACTCTCTGAATGCTTCACCGAATGTAAGCCCCGCCGCCAGAGGGCCGTAGTATTCTTCAAAATCCAGCATCGAACCGGTTTTGGCAGCACCGGTAACAAGCAGTCCGTAATCTGTGCCGAAGAGGTACCAGTTTCCCAGACATCCCTCCTCCACCCATCTTGCGTTCGAACAGCTGAACAGCTGCAGGAACGCGGTGCGGGGATTCACCTGGGCTATTTCCGGAGCCATCACAGTGCCTGCCATTCCTCCTGGCAATTTAAAGGTATGTCCCCAGGGGCATGAATGGGACATCAGGTGCACGAATTCGTACCCCTGCTCGAGGTTGATAAGGTAATTCTCAGCTGTTGTCTGGGTGGACGAATTGATAACCGTAACGTTAGCTGATCCGTAAATACCATTAAGACCGCAATCCGTATAGTAGCTCCAGTCATCATCATTGAAAGCCAGAGCTTCGGGATTCAATCCGAGAGATCCTGTTCTGTATACATGATTCCTGGCAAAGTAGCCGGCGAGAAGAAGCAGCTCGGGACCATATGCGGAGTGTGCATCAATCCTGCCGATCCAGATTTCAGGAGCCACGTCACCGGTATGACTGTCGTAAAGCCCATCAGAATCCGAATCTATCCAGATGCCGTCAAGGTCCATAAGAAACAGCTCACAGGGGAATTCCTCCGGTGCCCAGTAATCCTCCTCGTACCATGCGCATGGCAGGAATCCCACAAGTACAGCGCCGTCAAGATCAGGTGTATTCTGAAAAAGGAATTTAATGTCCTCAGCGGTACCACCGCTCATGACATGCATTTCCACTGTCCAACCCTCAGAAGCGATATCGCTCTGGAGCTGCGCGATGTGAGCCGCCAGCGGGTCAGCGACATAATCGGCAACAACTATCAGCACGACGTCACCCTTGCTGCCCCTTAAAGTCTGCACATCCTCAAAGGAAGCGGGTCGAATTTCAAGGGGAGATACTGCGGTCTCCTGCATACTGAGACCTGCAGGACCTGAAGGAACAGGTGTGGAAGCAAGAATTATAGAAATAAGAATTGTAATCATATTCCTCCATGGTGACAGGATACAGTGAACATGATAGCATCATCGCACGGCTGGTGTCAATCAGTTATCCGGATGCTGCTGTAATTCGGATCACATAAGATCGGGGCGGAAGGCATCCTCAAGGTAAGTATCCATTCGGAGGTTAATGGATGAACCTCTGACAATCGCCACATCAAAACGAATCTGACCTGATGGAGGATTCTTTGAGAGATAGGCCGAAGCGGCATGTACAATTCTTGCCTGCTTCTCCGAATCTATTTTACCAAGTGCAATTGTTGCAGAACTGTCCGAAGCGAATTTCACTTCAACGAAGGAGAGTACATCTTCTTTCCATGCAATTATATCGATCTCTGACCTTCGCGTTCTGAAATTCCGGGTTTCAATGTTCCATCCCTTTTCCTCGAGCCACCGGCATACGAAGGATTCGGCCTCTATTGAAATCTCACTCAAAGCGGAACCTCAGCTGCGCTTCATTTTTCATGGGAGCGAAGGACATCCTGTGAATCGGACAGGGACCGAGTTTTCTGATCGCTTCAATATGCTCTCTCGAACCGTAACCCTTATTGGAAGCGAACCCGTAACCGGGATATTCCCGGTCGGCCTTTATCATGATATCGTCTCTTGTGACCTTTGCGATTATACTGGCAGCGGCTATCGAAAGACTCTTCGAATCGCCTTTTACAATGAATTCCGCGTGGATGTTCAGATTCTTAACCGGAAGTCCATCGATGAGATAGAGATCGGCAGGCATACCCTGTGCAGCTCTGATAAAGGAAAGCCGCACAGCCTGAGCCATACCCACACTGTCGATCTCGGAAGATTCTACAATACCTGTTGAACAGTATTCCGATTTTTCGATGATCACTGGAAAAAGCCGCCTGCGCTTGCTGGCGGAAAGCTTCTTGCTGTCGTTGACCTCGTTCAGAGCAGTCTGTCCGGGGAATATCACCGCCGCGGCTACAAGGGGGCCGGCAAGGGGACCTCTACCCGCCTCATCGATCCCCGCAATTAGGGGATATCTCGATCGGTATTTTTCATCGAATAGATAGAGCTGAGTCTCCGTTGTACTATTTCCTTGCGCCGAATGTCTTCTTCTCTTTGATCCTTGCGGCCTTACCTGTCTTATCGCGAAGGTAGAAGAGTTTGGCCCTGCGGACCTTGCCTGCTCTGGTAACTTCGATCTTCTCGATCAGAGGTGAGTTGAGGGGAAATACTCTTTCAACACTGACACCGCCTGATATTTTCCTTACGGTGAAAGACTCGGCAGTTCCGCCTCCACGTCGGGAGATAACCACTCCCTGGAAGATCTGTACTCTGGTCTTGTCGCCTTCAACAACCTGAAAGTGAACCTTAACCGTGTCCCCTGATCTGAAATCGGGATAATCATCCCTGATCTGAGAGGATTCAATGCTTCTTATAATATCATCCATTGTTCTGCTCCTTCTGTCTGTCTGCAAGCCGCAGAGATCGAATAAATCGTTCCTTTAAACTCTCTTCATTTTCCGAATCGATCAGATCCGGACGTTTTCTTCTTGTCAGTTCCAACGCTTCCCTGAATCTCCAGTCTTCGATCTCCGCATGATTTCCGGAAATAATGACTTCCGGAACTTTCATGTTTCTATACTCGGCAGGTCTTGTGTACCGAGGATAGTCCAGTAATCCAGTAGCGAATGAGTCCGATTGAGCGGATTCCATTCTTCCAAGAACTCCCGGAAGCCATCTGAACACCGCTTCCAGAAGGAACATTGCCGGTATCTCACCACCTGACACAACCGCATCGGCCACACTTATCTCGTCGGTTACGGCAGCGTCCCTGAACCTCTGGTCGATTCCTCCATACCTGCCGCAGAATATTATCATCCCGCTTGACTCTGCAAGATCAGTTGCCAGTTCATGATCCAGCCTTCTCCCCTGCGGAGTCATGAAGATGATTCTTGCATCTTCCCTCCAGGGTATCCGCTCAAGTGTCTCAAAGAGCGGTTCCGGCCTTATGAGCATACCGGCGCCTCCGCCGAACTGGTAATCATCAACCGAACCTCTGCCGTCAACGGCTCTGTTTCTGATATCCAGAATCGAGAAGTCAATAAGACCTTTCTCGATAGCCCTTCCTACGATCCCGCATTCGGAAAATGGAGAAAACAGCTCCGGGAATAATGTAGCAACGGCTGCCTGCATTATAATAAGCTCCAATTACAACGGAAGCTCTTCAAGTCCCTGCGGAAGGTCAAGCTCAATCACTTTCTCCTTCCAGTCTATCGATCCTTCGTTCATCACCAGAATAACCGGAACATGAAACCTGTTTTCATTGTTCTCCACAAGAAGCATTGGATTCGCCCCGGCAGGTTCGACATCAACTATCCTCATGCGGCATCCACGGGACAGGATATCCAATCCTGCGAAATTGTAAAGAGGTATGAATCCCAGTTTCGCATCGGCGGAGTCCCTGGATATGTAAATTGACCCGTTTCTTAATTCCTCGGCATCATCCCTGTTACAGATCTCCTCGAAGGTAAGGTTGAACCTTGAACCTCCTCCATAGGTGCATCGACTGACCGTAAGAGGTTCACTCCCGTTCAACAGAATCACCGTTCCAACCGGAATATCAGTAGTTCCGTGTCCCTGGAAAAGCCGGACTCTCAGTCCGCCCTTCAAGCCATGTGTCTTTTCTACGTACCCGAGATATACGATATCGTCGGGGACTGTTTTGCTGTTATCAGTCAATAATTCTTACTGTAGCTTTCTGCTCCAGACGGGCAGCAGCCGATCTGATAATAAGCCGCATAGCTTTTGCAATTTTACCTTCGCGGCCAATAACCCTGCCCAGATCGCTCTCGGCTACCTTCAATTCGTAGACGGTAACATCCTCCTCGACTGTTTCTTCAACAGAAACCGCTTCAGGATCTGCAACAAGTATTTTGGCCATAAGTTCGACAAGCTCTTTCATGAGGACCCTCCAGTTTAGATGTCAGTTCAGCCTGCAAACGCACTCGCTCAAAATTACGAAGTTCTGTTTTTACCTTTTATGAAAACTACTTCCGGTTTTACTTCACCATCACCGGAAGACAGCTGATTCCATTTCTTCCAGGTTCCAGTTTTCTTCAGTAGATTTTTCACCGTATCGGATACCTGAGCCCCGTTGCCGAGCCAGTGGAAAACTCTTTCCTCATCGACTTTTACTTCAAAAGGTTTGCGAAGGGGATCATAATAACCGAAGCTATCCAGAAACCTGCCGCTGGGAGCCTTACGGCTATCTGCGGCCACGATTCTGAAGGATGGCTCTCCCTTGCTTCCCATTCTTTTAAGACGGATTATTACCAAGTTTAACCTCCATATCAGCGGAACATTCCGGGAATTCCCATTCCCTTTCCCGGTTTCATCCGCTTCATCATTTTTTTCATCGATCTAAATTCCCGCAGCAGCCTGTTCACATCACTTACTCTTGTGCCGCTGCCCATCGCTATTCTCTTTCTTCTGCTTCCATTTATTATATCCGGATGGCGTTTTTCCCTGACTGTCATTGAGCTCATAATGGCGGACATCCTGCTGAACTGGGACTCGTCAATATCCATTCCCGAAGGCTTCATGTTCTTTGGAAGCATTTCCAGGAGATCACTGAGAGACCCCATTTTCCGGATGCGTTTCAGTTCCCCTGCAAAATCCTCAAGTGTGAAAGAATTGGAGATAAGTTTTTTCTCCAGTTTTTCCGCTTCCTTGATATCGAACATTTCCTGAGCCTTCTCTACCAGCCCGACAACATCGCCCATTCCAAGAATCCTGCCGGCAAGCCGCTGCGGGTCCATTGGTTCCAGACCATCGACAGCTTCTCCTGTTCCAAGGAATTTTATCGGTTTGCCGGTTACAGCCCTGAATGAAAGTGCAGCGCCGCCCCTCGAATCTCCGTCCATCTTCGTGATGATCGAACCGGTAAACCCTATTCTTTCCTGGAATTCCAGAGCAACGTTCACCGCGTCCTGGCCGGATAAGCCGTCGAGTACTAGAAGAGTTTCGGACGCCTCTGCAACCCTGCTTACACTTTCAAGTTCTTTCATAAGGCCATCATCCACATGAAGCCTGCCTGCGGTATCGCATATAACCATATCGTAACTCTTGAGCCTGGCCTCATGGATGGCGCCCTTCAGAACCGCAGCCGGATCCTTTTCATCCCTGCGGCAGTAAAATCCGGCACCAGCATCAGCTGCCAGTTTCTCAAGCTGGTCAATGGCTGCAGGTCGCTCAAGGTCACAGGCGGCAAGAAGAACCGTTTTGCCTTTCTTCTCTCCGAGCCACCAGGCAAGCCTGGCTGCCGCTGTGGTCTTGCCCGAGCCCTGAAGCCCGATCAGGAGGTAGACCAGTGGGGGCTTACCGGACAGCTGAAGGGGTGATCTGTCGGTACCCAGCAGCGCAGCGATCTCATCGTTAACTATCTTGATGACCTGTTTTCCCGGGGAGAGACTCTTCAGGACATTCTCACCGGTAGCCTTTGAAGTTACATCACTGACAAACTGCTTGGCAACCTTGAAGTTAACATCGGCTTCAAGCAGTGCGCGACGCACCTGCCTCATAGCCTGTTTAACATCAGATTCCGAGAGCACTCCCCTGCCTGTCAGTTTCCTGAAAGTATCGGAGAGCCTGTCTGTCAGATTTTCAAACAAATTGTTCCTCCACAATTCCTTAACCGTTTTCTCCGCTCTGCTTTATACAGCAGTCTACAGAGCATGCAACTATACACGATTCAGCGGAATAGTACAAAGTCTATTTTTCTACATTCATCGATCCATGCCCGGACGGGCAGGTAATAGTGATATATGCTTCGGTTTCGGAAATGATGTATTCCAGACCTGAAGCGGGACATACAGGCAGCGAATCAGGCAGCAATTCAGCAAGCGGGCTGTTATCTTCGGCAATAACCGCATTATACAGAATGCCGTCAATTTCAAAACCGAGGGAATCTATACGGGTCAGGCAGGCCTGGGTATTCAGTTCTTCCCTTATCCTGTCCATTCCTTCCTGATCGATCAGCCCTGTACTTTCCCGTGGGGTGCATGCGGATAGAAATAAAATAAGCAGTATTATGACAGCAGGCAGTTTCACCTGAGTTTCTCCATCGCAGCAGCGGGATCACCAGAGCCGGTTATGAAAGAACCGGAAACAAGGATATCAGCTCCCGCTGACCTGAGCCTCTCCGCATTTGCGTCGGTGACTCCGCCGTCCACCGATATCAGTGCCTCACCTCCGCCGTGACTGTCAAGAATTCGTCTTGCTTCCGTTATCTTACCATGAACGTAACCAAGATGCTTCTGCCCCCCGTAACCGGGGTTGACTGTCATTATAAGTAGAAGGTCCACTGCAGGCGCTACCCATCTCAGAAAATCAACAGGTGTCGAGGGGTTCACAGCTACACCAGCCTTTGAACCTGCGGTTCTGATCTGCTGAAGCAGTCTATCAAGATGCGAAGTGACCTCAGCATGCACTGTTATGTAACCGCATCCCGCATCCGCAAAGGCTTTTATCAGATGGGAGGGTTTGGAAACCATAAGGTGCGCGTCAACCGGTATGTCAACCGCCCGGGAAATCGATTCTGCAATTGCTGCCCCTACGGTGAGTACGGGTACGAACACTCCATCCATCACATCAAGGTGGATCATATCAGCTCCGGCCATCTGAAGAGCCAGAGCTTCCTCCGCGAGATTTCCCTGATCGCACCCAAGAACTGAAGGGGCTATCATGACTTTCCCCATTACCAGTTCCCCCATTCATTGTCTATTTTCCCGATCACAAGTTTAATAGAATCACCGGCAGTATACCGCGAACCGGCAGGGATCATCTGCTCGATGACCATACCATCCTGGAGGATATCACCGGTTACCAGCTCCTCGATCACAGGAATGAGGTTGCTGTTCTCCGCGGCCTGTCGGGCATCTGCAACGGAGAGTCCCACGAAGCGGGGAATCCCATCCCATCCTGTTGATACAAGGAGTCTTACAGGTGTTGTGACAGAAAGGCTGTCATACTGCCTCGGACAAACACCGATAACCATACCCTCCGGAACCGTAGGATGTGGTATCCAGCTTCTCCCTATGGAATACAGCTGCCAGTCTGCGATTGCCTCCTCGGCCTGCACAGCGTAAAGACCGAGCAGTGAGTCGGGATGATAAGGTCTGTAGAGCGGACCGATATTCCAGAAAATGCTTACCGGTGCTCCCCTCGGAGTCATCGCTCCGGGAGGCGGGTCCTGCCTTATTACACTTCCCATTGTTTCCATCGGACCGTACTCCGACCATTGTCCGGCAAGGATCAGATTCGCCGATTCTATGGAGCGCTGGGCGTCCTGCCTTGAAAGACCTGTGACATCGGGAACCGTTACAGGTGCTGAAGCAGCCCCGATTGACGAAATGAAGCGGGGGGTTCGAAAAACAGAGGGTGCCAGAATCATACCCGCAATAAAGGCAAGTATCGCGGCAGATATCACCAGAATACTATATCTGATAACTGATTTCACGGGTCCCTCTTCCATGCTGCGGTAAACATACCGTCTACCTGGTGGTCAAAGGGGAATATGCAAATCATTCCATCCATGACAAGCTCAGCGGGGCCGGGAAGGCTGATCCTCTGGAAATTATCCCTGCTTCTTTCGAACATTTCAACCTGCAGACGGTTTTCCTCTTCTTCAAGGCTGCACGTTGAGTATATCAGAATTCCACCTGGTACAACAAGTTCACATGCAGAAAGAATAAGCTCCCTCTGCAGATTTACGGCACTCTCAAGATATTCGTCCGACCATTTCCACCTTGCATCGCAGCGCCTTCTGTAAACTCCGGTATTCGTGCATGGGGCATCGATGAAAACCGTATCAAAACCACCTCCGAATGACGGTATCCTTCCGTCGGTAACAACCGGAATACTGTTACGCCACCGAAGTCTCGCGCTGTTCTCCCGCCATCTGTGCATCCTAGAGAAGGATGAATCGGCAGAGACAACATATTTCGCGGCTGTCTGAAGATGGTGTGTCTTGCCGCCCGGAGCCGCTGCAATCTCAAGCACCGACCCGCCGGCTGCGAGCTCTGCCGCAACTCTACCGGTAATTGCAGCCGCCTCATCCTGCAGGTAAACGGTATCGCTTATGGAACGAAGAGGACTCTCTCCGGTTCTCTCGATGATCCTGTAATCATCGAGATACTTACCCTTCTCGAGATCGCCATCCGGATCAGGAAAACAGCCGCCTATACCAGGCACGCTGTTGTTCCATTCAAGGAGTTTCTCTGTCTTTTCTCTTCCGTACCTTGAAACCCACCGTGCGACAAGTGATGGGGGATGGGACCAGACCTCATGCAGAGGGGCTCCGTGCATATCCGGTTCTCCCTCCTTTGCCAGCTTTCTTAAAACCGCGTTCACAAGGCCCGATGCTCTATGGTGGGAAAGGGCGGTTACAGTAGCCGAAACGGCCGCATGAGGAGGTGTACCGAGGATGATCAGCTGTGCCGCTCCTATCCGGAGGGCAGCAAGAACGGAGCTGTCCAGTTCATCCAGAGGTTTTGAACAGAAACGGGCCAGAGCTCTGTCGAGCCTGACCCGCCAAACTGTTGTCTCCCTAAGAAGTTTCAGGGCGAAAGCTCTGTCTCTGCCCCGAAGGTTCAGGTTATCATATCCACCGGTAAGGGATTCAATCACAGCCCTTCGCGCGGCTGCGCCATCTGATCCGTTACTGAACGTTTTCAACCTTCTCTATCTCAGGGAAAACCGCCTTCAGGTTCCGCTCAACGGTCCACTGAAGCGTTACTGTAGCCATAGCACAACCAGAGCATGCGCCCTGAAGTCTGACTTTAACTACTTTACCCTCGATACCTATGAATTCGATATCTCCGCCATCCCTCTGCAGAACAGGTCTTACCTTCTCGATTTCAGCCTTAACGTTCTCATCGTTGAATTCAAGCACATTCTCAGTCATCTCATCTCCTCCGGTCATTTTATCTGTGAAATTACAAGGGATACCATTGTCATAAGTTTAATCAGGATATTCAGCGATGGGCCGCTTGTGTCTTTAAAGGGGTCACCTACGGTATCACCTATAACAGCTGCCGCATGCTCGCTGGATCCTTTTCCTCCAAGGTTGCCTTCTTCGATGTATTTCTTTGCATTATCCCATGCACCGCCCGCATTGGACATGAAAACAGCAAGAAGAACCCCGGATGCGATGGCACCTGCAAGAACCCCGCCGAGGGTTTCAGCGCCCTTTTCACCGAATGCGAAGAAAATGACAACTGGAATAACGATGGCAAGGACACCTGGAAGTATCATTTCCTTCAGTGCACCCTCCGTTGCTATCTCTACACACTTCTGAGTATCCGGTTCAGCTTCCTTCTCCATGAGCCCTTTGATATCACGGAACTGCCTGCGCACCTCTTCAACCATATCCATGGCTGTCCGGCCTACAGCCCGGAGCGTCATGGAGGCGAATACGTACGGCAGCAGAGCTCCGAAGAGGAGACCGGCCACAACGTTTGATTTGAGCAGGTCTATTGTCTGGAGTCCGGTTGAAGCAGCGTAAGCGCTGAATAGAGCAAGGGCTGTCAGGGCAGCTGAACCAATGGCGAAACCTTTGCCCATGGCGGCTGTTGTATTACCGAGAGAATCAAGTTTATCGGTCTTCTGCCTCACTTCTCCAGGAAGCTCCGCCATTTCCGCTATACCGCCCGCATTGTCGGCCACCGGTCCATAGGCATCAACCGACATGGTCATTCCAACGTTCATCAGCATACCAAGAGCGGCCAGAGCAATTCCGTACAGTCCGGCGAAGTGATGGCTGACCATGATCGCAGCCGCTATGAACAGGATCGGGAAAATGGTTGATTCCATGCCGACGGCTATTCCCTCTATTATGCAGGTTGCAGGGCCCGTTTTAGTGCTCCGTGCTATTTTCATAACGGGTCCGCGGCTTGTGTAGTATTCAGTTATCAGGCCTATTGCAGTTCCCGAAACAACACCGCAGATGAGAGCCCAGAAAATACCGATGCTGACCTGGAAAAAGAGTATTGCTCCTAAAGCCAGTACTATTGACAGGCCGGTGCTTATGAAAGTTGAATTCCTGAGAACTGTGGCAGGGCTGCCCTTCCGGCTGAGCAGCTTCACCGAAAGAACTCCAGCAATACTTGCGAGTGTGCCCAGTGCAGCGAGAATTATCGGCAATGCTATCAGCGTTTGAATGGAGGCTCCAGACCCTGCGGGAATCAAACCGGCGGGAATACCTGCCAGACTGAATCCCAGAGCCAGTACTATTGCCGCGATAATGCTGCCTACATAAGATTCAAAAAGATCGGCTCCCATTCCGGCAACATCACCGACATTATCGCCAACGTTATCGGCGATAACTGCCGGGTTACGGGGATCGTCCTCCGGTATTCCGGCTTCCAGTTTTCCTACAAGATCGGCTCCCACATCAGCACTCTTGGTGAATATTCCTCCGCCAACTCTGGCGAAAAGGGCTATAGAGCTGGCACCCATACCGAAACCTGCGATATTCTCAAGTGATATGGTGCCCAGTATCGATTCAAGGAATTCCTTCGCAGGTACTATGTTGCTGTATAGAAGGTAGAATATCGAGACTCCAAGAAGTCCCAGCATCGCCACCGCCAGCCCCATAACACTCCCGCTCTTGAAAGCTACTGACAAGGCATTTGAAAGGCTTGTCCTTGCTGCATGAGTGGTTCTGACATTACCTATTGTCGCGGCGTTCATACCGATGTAACCGGCGATCATGCTGAATCCGGCACCGAATACGAATGCGATCGCGGTTCCCGGATCGACCCCGAAGAAGAGGGCAAGTGTAATAATAGCAACAAAGATCAGCAGGATGCGGTACTGCGTTTTCAGGTATGTCATGGCTCCGGAGTGGATCAGATCGGCAAGGTGATTCATCCTGTCGTTCCCACTCGGTTCCTTCTTCAGACTTCTAAACCTGAGTAGAGCAACAAGGCCGGTCAGGACCACTACAAATAGTCCCAGGTACCGGAATACTATCTGGGAAACAGTCATTTACACTCCTTATTTACATTGAATAATACCAGCGCTATGTGCGTTATAGTTTTCCTGAGAATGTGCCTTTTCTACTCCAGCCGGGGGCTGAGGTCAAGGTGGTCAAGTGTCAAAGACTCTCGAGAGCATCGATGATACCGGTAGTTGAAAACTCCTCGAGGAGAGAAACTATTTCAACCCTGCCCCCGCAGGAAATTACAAGATCAGCCCCCACAACGGATCCCACATCATAATCCCCCCCCTTTACAAGAATGTGAGGTTTCAGCTCTTCGATCAGCTGGAGTGGTGTATCCTCATCGAAAGGAACCACATAATCCACCGATCTGAGTTCTGCAAGGAGTGCCATTCGTGATTGTAGATCGTTCACAGGTCTGCCGCTTCCCTTGAGCCTGGTTACGGAAGCATCGGTATTTATGCCTACAAACAACTTGTCTCCGAATGAACGTGCTGTTCTCAGTATGTGCACGTGACCAGGATGCAGGATGTCAAAGCAGCCGTTGGTGAAAACGACTGTAAAGCCCTCGGTGCGAAGATCACTACCAAGTTCTTCCGCCTCAGTTCTTGTCAGTATCCTTCCTGCTTGAATAACGCTCCACCTCCTTAACAATGTCGGATGGTGAGACCGCATAGACTCCCGGCTCGGAGCAGGTTGCTGCTGCGGCAAAGCTGGATATTCTGACGCCGTCATCAAGAGGCAGGCCGGCAGCAATAGAAAGTGCCATAACAGCAATAACTGTATCACCGGCACCTGAGACATCAAAGACATGTCTTGCCGCAGCGGGTCTGAAGAATGGTTCAGAATCCTTTCTGCAGAGCACGCTCCCGTCCCCGCCCAGAGTTATAAGAACAGAAAAGGCCGAAAGTCTGTCAAGAAGCTGTTCACCGGCTTCAATCGCATCATCGACGGTTTTTATTTCCATTCCAAGGGCAAGGGATGTTTCCAGTCTGTTCGGCTTGAAAAGCGTACACCCGCGGTACTCGAAGAAGTTCATGAACTTGGGGTCAACTGCGACAGGTACGTTCTCCCTTCGGGAAACTGATAGAATTCCGGATATCAGACCAGGAGTCAGCACACCTTTATTGTAATCCTCCAGCACTATTGCATTCAGCTCACCGATAATCCGCTCAATCTGAGAGGACACTACGTTCTGTATTTTCTCGGAAACAGGTTCCGTAATTTCCCTGTCAAGCCTGATGAGCTGATGTCCACCCGACATTATCCTCGTTTTTGATGTTGTCGGACGGTTCGAATCGAAGATAACCGCATCAGTGTTTATCCCTTCCTTCTCAAGAAGGTCCACGAGCAGCCTGCCTTCAGTGTCATCCCCTACCGTTCCGGCCATGAGAGGAATGCCGCCCAGTGAAAAGATATTCCTTGCAACATTGGCAGCTCCGCCGGGAACCCATTTTTCTCCCGTTCTTTCCAGAGATACAATGGGGACCGGGGCTTCAGGGGAGATCCTGTCAACTCTACCTTCAATGTAGTGATCAAGAATAAGGTCACCTGCAACCAGTACCCTTTTCCCCCGCAGGCTATCGAGTATGTTTTCAATATTGTTATCTGGTATCAAGAATTCCCCCATCCGGATATTTTGGTTATAACTTAATACTACTTAATTGCTATAAGGAGCAGCCGTGAAACCTAAGATGATGAAACAACCACCTCAAATCAACGCCGACCCTTCCGATACTGATGGAGTATACAGCAATGTCTTCTATGTTGCAGCTTCAAGAGCCGAGTTTGTACTCGATTTCGCAAGAATAGTTCCCGGAGTACAGGGGGCGAAACTGAAATCAAGGGTAATAATATCACCCCACAGGATGAAGGCCCTTGTTAAGACACTGGAATCCCAGATCGTATCGTACGAAGGAAAATTCGGAAAACTGGATACCGATAATCTGAATGCCATCGGATTCCAGAATCCAGCAGAGAATGAGTGAAGAACAGACCGGAATAGGGGCAGGAATATCCTGATGATCAATCAAAAAATCTCATGAAATTGAATCGGACACATCTCTGGCAATGGATAGTGGCTTTAATAGTCTCCTTGCTGCTCTGGGTGTTCTCAATGGACGATAACCTGTTTGAGATCAACTACTCTCTGCCGCTGGAACCGCCGTTCGTCTCATCGGATTTCATCGTACTCAATAATCTCAGCAGTGATTCGGTTCATGTTACTTTCACCGGAAAGGGGTACGGTGTGCTTCGCGATCAGATATTGCGAATTCCTGAATCTGTTCTGGTCAACATAACGATGAGCGATCAGGGCCAGGATTTCCCTGTCAGTATATCCACAGATCTTTCAGGAAGCAATATCGTATTCAGCGGAGATAAATACTCAACCCTTTCAGCAGCTTCGTTCCGGCCTGGAAGCATTGAGTTCACTGTAGACAGAAATATCGTCAGAAATCTTCCAGTGGCAATAACTTCATCCACCGATATACCCGAGAGGTATTACTGGTCGGTAATATCAAATTCAACGGTTGAGGTAAAGGGTGCCGAATCAATTGTCAGTCAGTTAGACAGCTGCTATACTGTATCCGTAGACCCAATACTGGATTATGTGCGAGCAACTATTGTAAAGCCTGAAGGTGTTATTTATATAAGCCCTTCATACGTTTCTGCCGAACTTGTTCCTCCTGTAGAAGTGATAGTATCACTGAAACACTAATCATGTATTGACAGGTATGAAACAAGATGGGTAGATTTAGACCGATGTTGTGGAACAGGACAGTCAATAAGAAAAAGGAAACTGCATTTTTGTGGAGGAATAATCTATGAGATCAAAGATTCTTGTGAGAATTCTGATTGTAGTGCTGGCCACTTTTCTGATTTTCAGGATTCATCAGAGAGTCGAGACTTACAGGATTCCTAAGGAATTCTGCCAATCACAGATCAGAACACTTGCTGAAGCGAATATCCAGCACATGTTTGAGATGGAAGGAATTCCAGCTCCCGATCTTGACAGCCTCCTCACATATGCAAGAGAAAACGGGTTCTTTGAAACGTCAATGAGTAATGACAGCATTACAATCTCATTTCGGAACGGTAACACAAGGCAGGTTCTCATTCCGGATGAATGGAAGAATCTCTGGAATGCTACCGCGGTCCAGAACATTGATGATGAACTCGTTTCACTTCGAAATGCGCATGCAGACATTGTGAGCGAAATAAGCGACCATGAGAACCTGCTGGGATTCACACTTGACTCCCTTATTGTTATCCGGGAAGAGTACATCCAGGAAAACCCGCTCACTGAAACAGAGCAGGAAGAAAATACCCTGACGCCCGGTGTATATTTCGACGATTCCCTGGGCTTCAACGCACAGTCCATGATAGACATTGAAGTAAATATATCCGCCTCCATTGACTCCATGAGTACTGTTCTTCAGAATTTCAATAACATCATTGCTCCCGCCAGGAAGGACTCTGTATCTTCCGTCGTAGTTGCCGTATGCCCCTCGATATGGGAAGTTGGATACTACGATTCAGTTTACATGTATGATTCGAAACTTGCTCTTGGAACGCAATTTGCATTATCCTGCCCCAATTACGACAGGCACGGCGGTATTGTCGGAGGATTTTTCGAGAAAGATTACCCTGATTCCATGTTCCTGGAACCGGACTGGTCCGAAACACAACTCGTATACAGTTTTCCCGAATACGCAGCAATGCGTAGGCTTCAGGCTTCAAGGGCCAGCCTGATCCGCGTGGCGGAAGAGCAAGCAGCTTACCTAGCTCAGAGATACCCTTCAGTGATCGCTCCCAAACAACCCGAGAATCTTGAAGTCAGTATCGATGAACTTATCGATCCTCTTGGCGGGGAGTATGTGTTCGAAGTTATTCCCGATACCGCATACACCTTCTATGAGAATCCTGATGCTCGTACAGCCAGAACAAGAGGAGATTCCATAACAGTTCAATCCATGAAATTCATTGCTTATACAACGTCTGACCCAGAGGCTTCAAGAGTGGAAGTCTTCTTCTCTCATCCGATGACATTCCCAAGTCGTGCCGACGGAGCCGCCCCTGGAAGTAATGACAACGTCACCGTACTCATGAACTGGAAGCGTTCTGAACTCGGAACGATTCAGGTCGATGAACGGGAAGTTGATCTTCTGGATGAACCCACCTGGGATTTCATCAAATCCCGTTTCGAGGCAGACAGCACCACAGAGATAAATTAATCGCCTGACTGCGGTTGGTTTCTGGAACTCTATCTACTTTTGAGGGTATAGATGCGAGTATAGTTCAAACTGTGTTATTATCATTATTGATTTTAATTCTACGGAGGTACATATGTCAGACGATTGCAAGGATATAGATGTTATGGGGGAACGGACGGATAATCAGTATATACTGGCTATTGCTATCGCAAAACGGGTTAGAAAACTCAGATCAGGTGCCCCTGCTCTCGTTGAAGTTGACAATTCCAGAAAAAAACCATTTCAGATAGCGATGAAAGAAATAGCCGAGAAGAAGATCCTCTACTCAGTAGATAGTGATAACAATTAGCAGTTTCATTCACTGAAAGGAAATCGTATATGAGATCAATCTATATTTTCGCAGGTATTATTATTCTTGCTGCGGGCGCATGTGGAACACAGGAACGGGCGAGCAACGGCACTGATGCCGATACATCCCGTGTTCTTGCTACGGTAGGTGAAGTAGAGATCACCGAGAACATAATAAATGAAGAGCTGGATTTGATACCTCCCTATCAGAGATCCTCATTTGAGACTCCGGAGGGAAAAAGACTTCTTCTGAATCATATCATCGAACGGGAACTGCTGCTGCTTGAAGCTCAGAATCTGGGTCTCGAACAGGACTCTTTCGTAATAGCGCAGGTAGAACTTGCCATGCAGCAGGTTGAGGAGGCCAAGGACAGGGCTCTCCTTCAGACCTACTATCAGCAGGAAGTGGTGGATGCTGTTGTAATACCGGAAGATGAAATTCTTGCCTACTACAACGACCATCTTGATGACATCTACTATCAGGAACCCCAGGTTAAAGTCTCTCAAGTACTTGTTTCATCAGTTGAGGGTGCGGCCGATGTGGCGGCAGCGCTGGAGGCCGGAGATACATTTGAATCGGTCGTAACAGTGTTCAGTGAACATGCACCCACCAGCACTTCAGGTGGTGATATGGGTTGGGTAACGATAAACTCACCACTGCCGTACCTCGGAGAACAGGCTGTCATCTCGGAAGCACTGTTCGGCGCTGACATCGATGATATCGTCGGACCCTTCGAAACGACAATGGGGCATCACTATTTCATGGTTACCGATAAGAGGGATGAGGGCGCACGTCCTCTCGAGGAAGTAAGGGAATCGATCGAAAATACCCTCAAGCCCACATTAGTCAATTCGTACTTCCAGGATACTGTTATTCCAAGGCTCACAGAAAGCTACGGTGTTACTATAAATGAGGATGCTTTCCTGCCCGATGAAAGTATGGATCCCGATTCGCTCTTCCAGTCAGCACAAAACCTGATGGAATCAAATCCTGGGTCAGCAGTTGAATACTTTGGATTATTCATTCAGCGTTTCCCCGATCATGATAATGCTCACCAGGCACAATTCCTTATGGGTTTCACCCTTTCGGAATACATGGGTAATTATGAAAGGGCAGCTATTGCTTTTCAGCAGCTGATAGATAACTATCCTGAATCGGATTTCGTTGACGATGCAGAATGGATGATCGAGAATATGGGTACACCTCCTGAAAGCCTTTTCGTCGAAACTGTTCCCCTGGTGGAAGAGGAGAATACGGACTCTTCGGGAGAATAAGAGCTTCCCCTTCGTTTGAAGAACCCGGAACGGATTTTCCGGGTTTTTCTTTACCCTTTTCCGGATTCGCTGCATGACTCATATTCGCTCTATATATTTACTGCATCCGGGAGGTATTTATTGAAGAACTGTATTCTTACTGCGCTGGTCACAGTACTGATCTTTCTTGTTGCATTGATTATGGGATGCGGCCCGGTTAAAGATGAAGACTCCCCCGAAGGCTTGACTGCCCTTGCGGAGAATGCCTTCAGTTCAGGAAATATATCTGAATCTCTGAGGTACTACTCCAAGGCTATTGAAGACTTTCCGGAAAACCCTCTGTATTCCTCCTGGCAGTATGGAAGGGGAAGGTCCCTCCTTGCTATCGATCGATTTGAGGAAGCATCGGAAGCGGCATCACAGGCTCTGCACAGCGCAATCGATTCGCACGGCAAGGCAATTGCAATGCTGCTCCTGTCGCAGATTGAAATAGAACAGGGATCCTTTAGAAACAGTATTGAAACACTCTCGAACATGCAGCAGGATCATCTCAATCAGGATGAATCAGAATCCGCTGTAGACATGATACGCTTAGCACTCGAAAAAGTGGATATGAGCTACCTTACAGCTGAACCCGGAACTGGATGGACGGAGGTCTTCTTCCTCCTTGAACTGGAAAGAAGATACGCGGCAGAGGGAAACACCGAAAGAGCCGTTCTGACAGGAATCGAAATTGACAGGCTCTTCCCCGAAGCTCACCAGCGGTACGGCAGGCCTTCTATCGTAACCTCTCAAGAAGGTTTCGTCGCGCTGGTTCTGCCACTCAGCGGCTCCGGTTCAACCTACTCTGAAAGGGTCCAATCCGGTGTTGATCTTGCCTTTGATATGTCCTCGGGACTGTTCATTTCTATACCTCAAGTAATTGCCTTTGACTGCGGTAGCGACAGCACGGGTATCGTGGAAATAATGAACTCCCTGGGTTCTAATCCTGCATGCTTAGCTGTAATCGGACCGCTTACAAGCAGAAACGCTGAACTGGCAGCTCCTCTGGCGCAAAAGTGGTCACTTCCCATGATAACACCTGCAGCGACATCTTCGGGACTGGATGATTACGGTGGTTACGTGCACAGGCTGGTTGTATCACAGGGAGACGATGCTGCCGCTGTGGCTGAATACGCAGTACGAAACGCCGACTGCAGAACATTTGCGATAATTCATGAATTTACTTCTGAATCGGTTGCCAATGCCGAGCAGTTCAGCTCTGTAGTACAGGAACTGGGCAGCGAGATCGTAGGCATGGAGGGATACGAAACAGGGGCGACCGATTATAGAGACCAGATAAACGCAATTAAATATCTGCACCCGGACGGTGTTTTCCTTCCTGTAGATGCGTGGGATGCTATTCAGCTCGCCCCTCAACTTAGATTCTACCGGGTTGAATCTCAGCTCTTCGGAACATCAGGGTGGGACGATGAAATACTGCTGGAACAGGGTGGTGAATACGTTGAGGGCGCTGTATTCCCCGTTTCCTTCGGTTCCGGTTCCATGAACCCCGCGACAGCACGATTTTCGTATTTCTACGAACGGGAATACGATTCCATGCCCACAATGCTGGCAGCCCAGGGATACGATACCGCGGAAATAATACTCACCGCGTGGAGAGGATCAATCCCTTCCCGATCATCCCTGGAGAACCATCTTGAAACCCTGAACATATACTTCGGGGCTACAGGTATGTGTACTCTCGGCAGTGTATCGATCCCGCGTTCCGCTTTCCCCCTGGTCATGGTGATTGACGGAGAAATAGTAAGCATTGAGTAATTTACCCGGCAGCGGAATGCACTGGGGAATCGATATCGGCGGAACAACGACAATACTCGGTTATCTGAAGCCGGATGGATTCGCTGCAGCGGTTACTCTGAAAACCGATCCTGCAGCGGGACCGGACTCATTGCTCGAAAAGATACGTAAGATAATCCACAAGGCTGATCATCCTCCGTGTTCAGCGGGTGTTGGCATCGCTGGTCTTGTGGACAGAACTGAGGGGATGCTTGTCTACTCACCGAACCTTCCCGGATGGAAGAATTACCCCCTCCGCACCAATCTGTCAGCTATGCTCAACTGTCCCGTTGAAATAGATAACGATTGCAACGTCTTTGCTTTGCAGGCCATAGAATCATCCAGCATTCCCGGCTCCGGTCTCTGGCTGATGATAACACTTGGAACCGGCATAGGCGGAACAATAATCCAGGATGGCACTATCCTTTACGGGTCAGGATACGCTGGCGAATTCGGCCACATGACGGTAGAGGCATCCGGAAAGAAATGTCTGTGCGGGTCATCGGGATGCTGGGAAAGATATGCGGCATCTGAAGCCCTTAGCGATTACTACAAAAAATTCAGCGGCAATAAGATATACAATTCCCCAAAGGAGATAGCCCGCCTGGCTTCTATGAAACATTACGCGGCTCTGAAAGCATTTGAGGAATTCGGAATCTGGCTCGGTATCGGCCTTGTCAATCTTTATCACTGCTTCAGTCCGGACGGAGTTTACCTTGCAGGTGGTCTGATGGGCGCTTCCGAGTTCTTCCTGAAGCACGCCGAATCGGTGTTCCAGAAAAGATGCATGTGTTCTTGGAATGTAAATGTGCTGCCATCAAGTTCCTATGCGGGAGCTGAAGGAGCTGCGATCATGGGAAGAAACCGAACCGGATGACGATTTTCCTGCTCTTAATGACACTGTGTGCAGCCGATACTGCCGAGCCGGATAGTATTTCAAGGGATTCAACACATACCGCAGAGAGACTTGAAACAATTGCCTATTCTGCCGATTCAATGCTCTTCTATCCGGACACAGGTGATCTGATACTGATCGGTTCTGCAAGCCTTGATTACCGGGATATGACTTTGAGATCGGATACCGTTGAATACTCCGCAGAGGATGAGATCATCACTGCCAGCGGTGAATCCGAACTTTTAGATCGCGGAGAGTCAATAACCGGTAACGGTATGATATACAGTATTCTAACCCGAAAAGGACGAATACTGGACGCTGCTTCTCAGTACGAATTTGGTTTCTATACCGGTTCCACAATCACGAGGATAGGCCGCAACGAGTTCAATATAGTTGATGCCAGATTCACAACATGCGATGATGACAGCATCCATTACTATTTCTATTGCCCTGTAATGAAAGTATTCCCAGATGATAAAGCTGTTGCCAGACCGGTGTACCTGTACGTTGAAGACACGCCCATTCTCTATTTTCCATACTGGGTTTTCCCGATAAGACGAGGGCGGCAGCCCGGATTCACAATGCCCAAATTCGGTCAGACATCAAGGGACGGCAGGTTCCTCCGGGAATTCGGTTACTATTTTGTTTTTTCCGATTACGCTGATCTATGGGTTCACGGGGATATAATGGAGAAGACCAGATTCGTGCTGGCAGCTGATGAGAGGCACAGGATAAGGTATTTATGCAATGGAAATCTCCGAACCGAATGGAGAAGAGAATTTCTGGCCCATCGTGACAGATGGATGGTATTCGGCAACCACCTGCATGATTTCCCGGACGGGACAACGGTCAGAATTCAGGGTGAGTTTCTAAGTGATAAATCCTACCTTGAAGAAACGCAGCAGAACCCAGAAGATCGTATGACAGGAGAGCTTCATTCCTGGGTTAGTGTAAACAGGTACTTCGGCAGGATGAGTTTCCAGGCGGCATTTGAACGGACGAGCTACCTGAATACTGATCCTGACACAATACCGGGGGAGGTTGAATCCAACCAGGAGCTCCCTGACATCAGACTTTCTCTCCCTTCAGCTCCCCTTTTCAGAACACCTTCAGATCCCTCGCTCATCAGCCCATGGCACTCTATCTACTGGAATGCAAGCGCGCATTACCTTTCAAGAGACAGAAGAATGGAAGAATCAAGGGCAACAAACTCAGCTCTGAAGCTGACTTCGGGACTGACAGGATCCAGCAGATTATGGGGCTGGCTTTCGATCGCACCTTCGTTGCAGGCAAAGGGAACCATATATGACCGTGACAGGAACGATGATAATTACCCATGGTGGCTGCATGGATCCGCGAACCTGTCAATTTCAACTGATATCTATGGAATCTTCAGTACAAAATTCTTCGGACTGGATGCTCTTCGGCACACAATTACTCCCAGTGTCTCCCTCCAGTGGGCACCTGATAGATATCTGAACAGTGGTGGTCTGATGAATTCCGATTCAGCGGGATCTGAATACTACACATTCTCTGATTTCGGTCTTCCATCGTCCAGCCGAACCATCTCATTCAGTCTTCGGAACAGACTGGAAGGAAAGATGTCGGAGAGGGACAGAATTACCCGTTTCGATATAGCATCACTTCAACTCTCTACATCTGCAAACCTCGAGGAGAGTGTGACACCATTTTCTCCCCTTTCAGCAACCCTTGATATTTCTCCCTCATCACGCTTCACTGTTACTGGTAACGGAAGCTGGAACCTTTACGAGAACAGGCTCACAAACCTATCCGTATCCTCAACCCTTCGCCTTTCCGGGTACGACAGAACCCTTCTTCCCGATTCAGGCACTACAAGAACCGGCATGCCTATCAGAATGGTCATTTCTCATTACTACAGGCACGGCCTTGAAGATACTGAGAGCATCAGCAAGTTCCGCTTTTCCGCCTCTCTCGATCTGACTCCGGGCTGGTCGCTGGAGTACAGCGCATACTACGATGCATTGAATGAGAATTTCATCAACCAGAGTTACACACTTCGCCGCGATCTTCATTGCTGGGAGGCCGTATTCGTCAGGCATATTTCAGATATTGACAGCGGATTCTATTTCAAGATCAACATAATAGATATTCCGGATATAAAAATTGAACAGCATGTAAGTAACTTCTGATTTATATTAATTTCAATAATTAATATGTCTATTTATGTGCATTATAAATCCAAATACACCTTCCTGTTGAATCACAATCATCGGTATAGCTTCAAATATGACGAAATTATAATTTTTTTCAGGGGTTGACATTCAGTTTTCCACCTTATAGCTTTACGTTATAGTTGATGGGAGGGGGTGAACAAGTGACTAAAAAAGATCTGATAGCGCACGTTGCCGATAGTGCTGTAATCACAAAGAAACAGGCGGGTATTGCAGTAGATGCAATTCTTGATGGTATCAAGAACTCGCTCAGCAAAGGCAACAAAGTCAGTCTTGTAGGTTTCGGAACATTCTCTGTGAAGCACCGCCAGAGCAGAACTGGTGTGAAGCCAGGAAGCAAAGATAAGATAAACTATCCTGCAAAGAATGTACCTAAATTCAAGGCCGGAAAAGGTCTTAAAGACGCCGTTCTTTAGGGAATCATCATTTCAGGGAGGCGGTTTCACTACCGCCTCCCGTTTTTTACAGATAAAGTATTATGCCACTTGACCTTTCTGTAGTTATTACATCATTCAACAGTGCCGCAACTCTGGGAGATACAATTGAATCTCTCTTGAGTCTGCATATTACTGAATCTCCATGTGAAATAATTGTAGTTGATAACGCATCATCTGATGACTCTGCAATAATCGCTGAAGGATACAGCCAGGTTACCCTGCTTCGATGTCCTTCAAACCTGGGTCTTGCCAGGGCGAACAACATCGGAGCTGATATTGCTTCAGGTGGCAGTATACTGTTTCTGAACCCGGATACCGTGATCCTCCCCGGGGCGCTTCATATTCTGATGAAATTCCAGCTGAACCATCCGAACGCAGCTCTTCTCGGTCCTCTGATGCTCGATTCAGGCGGTACTATCCAATCCACTGCACGAACTTATCCGACGCTGCTTGATATCATCCTCCGAAGAACATCACTTGGGAAGCTGCCGGGGGCGGAGAAACGTCTTCAGAAGCATCTCAATCCCACCGACACTGACAAACCTTCCATAGTAGACTGGCTTGTGGGAGCCGCGATGTGGCTTACTCCGACGGGAAGGAAAAGAGTAGGATTGATGTCAGAAAAGTACTTCCTGTATTTTGAGGATGTTCAATGGTGCATGCGCGCCAGAGAAGGGGGAATGGGTGTCTGGTTCGTACCCGAAGCGGTTATCAGGCATGACGGGAGAAGAGAAAGCGCAGGTGGATCCAGAAGGGCTCTCTGGTTGCACTTGAGAAGTATGGTTAGATTTTTCAGTGAATATCCATGTGCTGTAATAGGTAAATGCAGTATTGACCGCAAGAAGGACTGACATTTGAAAAAAAATGGAACAGCAGCTTCGTTTCTTCTGCCTTTCGGAGATTTTGTCCTTATTGTCGGCGTTTTCATCCTCGGGTACTGGCTTCGTCATTTCGCTCTTTCGAATCTCCTGGAAAACATGTTCGGAATTTCCAACGATTTCAGACTCGGACTCTGGAATTACATAGTATCAGGTTCCGTGATGGCGTGCATGGAACTGATGATGTTCAGAACTTTCAGGGTCTACAGACAGGAATTCGGTATAGCTTCGGTGGAAGAATTGTCCTGGATTCTTCGTGTATCCTTTATAGCTGTTATCATAACCTTCGCCTTTACCTTCGCATCCCGGCAGCTGATGTTCTCCAGATTTGTTCTGATATTCGCCTTCCCAACCACATCCATTGCGGTTTATACGTGGCATGGCCTGTTCCATAAGTTCTTCAGATGGTTTTCCCTTAAGTCAGGCCGAGGAATAAAAGTCGCCTTCTACGGATACGGGAGTTATGCCAGGGAACTTGAGGAGTACATGCAGAACAATGTATCAATCCCTTACATCACTGCCGGTTTCATAACATATGGCAAAACCGAAGATTCCGGTTCCGGAGATGTTCTCAGTTTCGAAACGGATTCACTCATGTTCGGATGGCTGCATAATAACAGTATAGATGAGCTGATAATAACTGAGCCGGAGCTTTCCAGAGAGGATACTGCCAATCTGCTTTACAACTGCGAGCAGGAAAATATCTCCTACAAACTCATCGCAGATATCTCCGACCTTGTTACACGTACTACCAGGGTGATTCACATGGGCGGAATAACGATGATAGAATCCGTCCCACCTCCACTGAGTGGAAGCAGCATTATATTGAAGAGGATATTCGACATTCTGTGTACGATTCCCCTTGTGATAATCCTGTTACCCCTGGGTTTTCTTATAGCCGCCGCCATAGTGATCGATTCGGGATTTCCCGTTTTTTACGTTCAGACAAGGCTTGGCAGAGAACACAGGAAGTTCAGATTGATAAAATTCAGGTCCATGAAGGTGGGGGCTCACGCTGAAAAGAAGAATCTCCTGCCCGAAGAGAAGCACGAACTCCTTTCAAAACTCAAACTGGATCCCCGCGTCACGAGGGTGGGCCGTTTCATCCGAAAATTCAGTCTGGATGAACTTCCCCAGCTTCTGAATGTGCTGGCCGGCAGCATGAGCCTCGTAGGTCCGCGCCCTCATGTTCCCGAAGAAGTTAAGAGGTATTCCATCAAACACTTCAAGAAACTTGAGGTCCTCCCCGGAATGACCGGTGTATGCCAGGTCTCAGGCAGAAATGATCTGAGTTACAGGGAAATGGTTAAGCTGGATCTTTATTACGTTGATAACTGGTCGATATGGATGGACCTTTCAATACTGACAATGACCGTACCGGCAATTCTTCTGCGAAGAGGAGCCTACTGATCTCCCTCTATCTATATACCGCGCAATATATTTGAGACAAGTGTCCTGACAGCTCCCGATACAATCTCAGGGCTGACAGAATCAAGAGAGATATTATCAGATGCCATCAATACCTCACTCTTCACATTCCATGGATACCATTTGGGAAGTGACGGGTCAAATGGCAGGAACATTCCCACTACCGGGATTCCGGATGATGCCGCCAGATGGATCACCGAAGTATCGGGGCTTACCAGAATGGTCACTCCCCGAATGAGGGCTGCCAGGTGTAGAATGCTGGGTGTCACTGGCGATATAAGAACGCCCGGCTCGCTGCGATGTACTTCGCAGGCCACGGAATGGTCCGGGGGTGAGTAGAGTATCAGGGGTTTCAGCCCCATATCCAGGATACAGCTGCATACCCGGGCAAATCTGTCTGCCCCCCATCTGCGGTTCTCTCCTCCTGCGGATATGTTAACCGCCGCGCAGTCTCCGGGGAGAATGGCTGACCGGTTCCAGAAGTCTTCCGCGAAGCCGGTCTCCTCCTTCGAAAGGGATACTTCCCTCTTCAATCCAGTCGTTTTAAGTTTCCTGCCAAGCCCGGACAGCAATCCGGCAAATGCTTCCATAATATGCCCATCCTGCGGAGCGCTAACTCTCACGTTGAAGGGCAACCGGTTTTCTCGGTCGATATGAAGCCTCCACCTTGCGCCTGAAGAAAGTGCGTATATGAATGACGTAGTGGAATCATGCATATGCATGTCAACCGCTGCGTCGGGATTGAAATTCCTGGTTTGCACAAGGGATGAGATGAAACCTCCGGGATCCTTTCTATATGTGATGACATCCAGTCCGGTTTCGTACTTGAGAATGATCCTGTTGGATTCCGAGGCTACTATTCCAATCCTGATGCCGGGGTAGAGTTCCCTGAGCCTGCGGATAAGGGGCAGCGTCATTATCATGTCCCCTATTCTATCCTGCCTTAATAACAGTATTCGCCCAGGCCTGTCATCATCCGGCACCGATCCCGCTACTCCATCGGAAGAAACCCCTGAAAAAAGGGCCTGATGAAGCATTCTTCTTCCAAGTATCTCAAGTTTCTTCAGAACTCCAGGCATATCAGAAATCGGAGGTGCCCCTTTCAAGAAGTTTTACATATCCATTTATCACATCCTGCACGCTTATGTCCTCGACCCTTCGGGTACGCGTCCTGATGAGTTCGTACCTGACTCCCCACGGATACCACAGCGGCATATGTCCTTCTCTCTGCGGAAACAGACCCAGTACAGGTAAATCATAGGATGCGGCAATATGCACAAGAGCTGTGTCCGGTGTAATCATAGCCTTCAAATCCTTAACAAGAGCTGCCGCATGAAGGATCGTCCCGCACTCGGGAATGATTATGACCCCGGGAACTGCATCGCGGATTGAAGCGGCGGAGCGCCTGTCAGCAGGTGTAGAAAAAACAATTGGGGTATTACCTGTGCTTACAATGAATGAGCACAATTCAGCAGTTTTATCAGTACCCCAGATGCGAGATGGATTCCCTGCTGAAATATTCACCCCAACAGAATTTTTTCGCAGGTTCAATCCAGCTTCCCTCCAGAATGAGTCCGCAAAACCGGTTTCCTCCGTCGAGAGCTTCAGTTTTCTGTCAAGCCTCGAATCATCGATATCCCTTCCGAGACCTTCAAGCAGAACCTTTGTGAGATGGGCATAATGTTGTCTTCCGGGTGGCATGGGAACCCTTACGGAGAATGGCAGCCTGTTGTCCCTGTTGGAGGCGGACAACCGCAACTTCGCACCTGATACCACTCCGTATATGAAAGATGTGGTTGAATCGTAATGCATTCTGGTATCTACGATCACATCCGATCTGAAGCGCCTTGCCTGGATCAGGCTCCGGATATATACGGAAGGTCTGCTGTCGTAGAGGATCGCAGTAAAACCTTCTTCATATTTCAACAGGGGTAAATTTCGCCGCGAGACAACGATGCCGATTTCAGCTTCCGGAAACAGCTCACGTACTTCCCGAAAGAGCGGAAGGCTGACCATCATGTCTCCAATGGCATCCCACCTCATCAGCAGTATTCGGTTCAATTGGGTGCCGTCAGGTATCTTTGCGAGTACAGGATCCTGCCCGAATCGGGAAAGAATATGCTTTGAGAGCAGGCTTCTTCCGGCAGCTTCCA
>CAZUYF010000002.1:0-38493 GCA_964624675.1 uncultured bacterium | reverse complement strand
AGTATTACGGCAAGTTCCCGGGCGTCCTTACCTGCGGAGTAGGCTGCCATAAGCTGGTTGAACAGGTCCGCATGGTCTTCGCGGGTTTTGCCCTTACCGATGCCCTTGTCTTTCAGCCTTGAGAGTGACTCCATAACGTCCATTGGAGGATAGATCCCCTTCTTATGGAGTTCTCTGTTGAGTATGAGCTGCCCTTCTGTGATGTATCCTGTCAGGTCCGGAATAGGGTGTGTCTTGTCGTCTTCGGGCATGGTCAGAATAGGGATCTGTGTTATTGACCCCTTCCTGCCCTTGATCCTTCCAGCCCGTTCGTAAATAGAGGAGAGGTCTGTGTAGAGGTATCCGGGATATCCTCTTCTTCCAGGAACTTCTTTCCTTGCAGCAGATATTTCCCTCAGGGCATCACAGTAGTTGGTCATATCCGTAAGAATAACAAGAATATGCATGTCCTTTTCGTATGCGAGGTATTCCGCAGCAGTCAGAGCCATTCTTGGAGTTGAAATACGTTCAATGGCAGGATCACTTGCCAGGTTCATGAACACCACTGCCCTGTCCATGGCTCCTGTCTTCCTGAAATCACGTATGAAGTAATCGGCCTCCTCGAATGTTATACCCATCGCGGCGAAAACAACTGCAAAGCTCTCCCCCTCGCCAACGACCCTGGCCTGCCTTGCTATCTGTGCCGCAACTGCTGAGTGGGGTAGTCCGCTTCCGCTGAAAACAGGGAGTTTCTGCCCTCTGACAAGCGTATTGATACCGTCTATTGAGCTGAAGCCCGTCTGAATGAATTCCGCAGGGTAATCTCTTGCGTAGGGGTTAATGGGAGCTCCGTTGATGTTCATCATCTTCTCAGGAACGATAGGTGGTGCCGTATCGAATGGAGCTCTTGGCCTTCCCTGCCCGTCAAAGACTCTGCCCAGCATCTCCTCGGAAACTCCGAGCTCAACCTGTTTGCCCAGGAACCGTACCTTGCTTTCGGCGATGCCTGTTCCGCTGCTGCCCTCAAAGAGCTGGACCAGGGCCATGCGGCTGTCAATTTCGAGAACCTTGCCGTGGCGTATCTCGCCATCGGGAAGCTCTATCTCAACCAGCTCCTCGTATGCGACTCCCTCGACCCTGTCTACCAGCATCAGGGGGCCGGATATCTCTACCGTCGTAGTGTATTCTCTTATCATATCCCCGCCCTCCTAAGCAGTCTGCTCTTTTTCGATCAGATCGTTGATCTGCGAGTTTACATGTTTCTTAATCGCTTCAATGTCGTCGAGATGATCCTCAGGAATGTAGCTCATTCTTGCAATCTCCTCCTTAAGCGGGAGTTCGAAAAGATCTCCGGGTGCTACACTGCTGCGAATGGCTTTTTTCATTTCCGCGTTTGTATGCATTATGACTTCCATCATCAGCTTCTGTTTTGTTATAGAGGTGTATGTGTCAACCTCATGGAAGGCATTCTGGTGCAGGAAATCCTCCCTTAGAGACCTTGCTGTGAACAGGATAAGCTGATCTTCGGGTGACAGAGACTCAGCTCCAACCAACCGGGCTATTTCAAGCAGATTCGCCTCCTGCTGAAGCAGGGATATGGCATCCTTGATCATCGGTACCCATTCCGTGCCAAGCTCCCTGTCGTAATACTCCTTGAGGTTATCCGTGTAGAGGGAATAGCTGTCAAGCCATCCTATTGCCGGGAAATGTCTTGCGTAAGCCAGCTTCGCCTGGAGGCTCCAGAATACCTTAACAACCCTGAGAGTAGCCTGGACTACAGGATCCGAGAGATCTCCCCCTGCAGGACTTACAGCTCCAACAACTGTCAGCGCTCCGTTCCTGTCCCCGCCTATACATTTCACATTACCGGCCCGTTCGTAGAATTCGGCTATCCTGGTCCCAAGATATGCAGGATAACCTTCCTCACCGGGCATCTCCTCAAGCCTTCCGGACATTTCCCTCATTGCCTCCGCCCATCTGCTTGTGGAATCCGCCATAAGGGCAACGGAATACCCCATGTCCCTGAAGTACTCCCCGATTGTTATACCTGTATAAACACTTGCTTCCCTTGCGGCCACAGGCATGTTACTGGTATTGGCTACAAGAACAGTTCTGTTAATAAGCGGTTCTCCGCTCTTGGGGTCCTCGAGTTCCGGGAATTCCTGCAGAACATCGGTCATTTCGTTACCGCGTTCTCCGCATCCGACGTAGATCACCATTTCAGCATCCGCCCATTTTGCCAGCTGGTGCTGGATAACCGTTTTCCCGCTGCCGAAAGGACCGGGAACGCAGGCGGTTCCTCCCTTACCGAGGGGGAAGAACGCGTCTATGACTCTCTGCCCGGTAATAAGCGGTTCCTCCGGCGCTCTTTTCTCCGCTATGGGTCTTGGCTTTCTCACTGGCCAATTGTGGTACATCGGCAGTTCAACGGTCGAGCCGTCCGGAGCCTTCAGTTTTGCTATGATTGTATCTATATTGAACTTTCCGGCTTCGCTCATCCATGTGATGACGCCGGATACCTCCGGCGGGACCATTATTTTATGTGTGATAATTTTTGTTTCGGGAACTTCGCCAAGTACCTCACCGCCGGTTACGTTCAGACCAACAGCTGCGACAGGTATGAAATCCCACTCCTTCTCGTGATCGAGGCCTCTTATGCTTATTCCCCGGGTAATCCAGTCACCGGCTACCTTGCGTATTTCATCAAGCGGCCGTTGAATCCCGTCGTATATGGCAGTTACAAGCCCGGGGCCAAGCTCGACCGAGAGGGGTTTTCCTGTAGCTTCTACGGGATCTCCCGGCTTCAAACCTCCGGTTTCCTCGTAGACCTGTATTGATGCCTTATCACCCTTAAGCTCGATTATTTCGCCTATTAATTTGTAATCGGATACATACACCAGGTCGTACATCCTGGCATTCTTCATACCGTCCGCAACGACCAGCGGACCTGCTATCTTGTCAATCGTTCCCCTTATCATCCGTCGCCTCCGGTGGGTTGCGGGTTATAGGAGGCTGTCGAACAACCTCCCTAAGCGGGTTTTTCTATATTCTATTCTTCGGACATCAGATCAACACCGACTGCCTTTATGATAAGTTCCCTTATCGTATCTTCTCCCCGTCTCTGAGTGCCTGTTATACTGGGAAGAACAACAACCGATGGTATTGCCATATGAACCGTTTCATCTATCAGATCCTGAAGGTGGTCCATCATATCCTCGGTTATCATGATGATGGAAGTTTTCTCCTTCACAAGTCTGGTGAATTGTTTCCTCGCTTCGTCCGCATCAACGGGAACTATCGTTTCTACTCCAAGCGCCCGGAATCCGAGAACCGAATCTGCGTCACCAATGAACGCAATTTTACCCTCAGCCATCAAAGTCTCCTATCCACGCGGCAGCCGCTTCTTTAAACGGTCTTCTTTTACTCCGGCAGATTTTGCGGTAAGAAGTAACCTGAGATGGCTTATTTCCATCTCGCGTCTTAAAACAAAAGCAGCCAGCGGGGATGGTCCGAAGACGGGAAAAGCTCCCTTTTCAAGCAGTTCCAGCAGTCTTCTGTCACATTCCTTCTCGAATCCCAGAAAGAACCCCGTCTCAAGAGCTTCCTCGAATACCGCCAAAATTCCATCAAATCCTGGAGTTTCGGTGAGCAAACCGGGTAATGTCCTCCTCTGATAGGCTTCCACTATTTCATCTTCGGTATGATATCCTCCGGGAAGAAGCATTTCTCGAACTTCCTGTCTTGGAACACCGTCTATGCTGCATCTGGAGGCTGCAAGAAAATTCTTTTGTTCAATGCTGGTCGTGACGAATGTTCGGAAACCGGAATTTATCTCTACGAGTTCATCTCTCTCCACGGCTACCGCGAGCAGGTCCATTTCCCTGTCCACCTGCAGCGTGCTGATCCTGTCATTTCCCAGGAGTTCCTCCAGTGCTTGCGCAAAAAGAGGCGGAAGCTCTTCCCTGGCTTCTTCGGATTTAACAGCTTTCCGTAGTATCTCCGTTTCTATCAGTCCGGCCCGTTCAATCTCTACTTCATCCTCCGAACCAGGTCCTGAAAGAATATTCTTCCATATGTACCTTGCGTTTCTCACGTCTCTGCGATGAAGGATGCCCCTTACGAGTCTTTCGTCTTCAGAGAGCTCTATAAGCTCTTCTTCGGTCGCCTCCATGGCTTTGATAAAACAGTCTTCCATGCAGTGGTACTGCATAAAACCACCGTACCAGGTATCACCAAGAAGCCTCAGCGCTTCTTCGTTGCTGGAGGACGATATAAGCATCTGCCACATTCGCTGGTCCAGGAGGGTTGTTTCCTCTCCGCTTATTCTACCGTTGGCATAAATGAAACTCTCTGTCATGACTCAGGTATTCTCAAGTGGAATAAGATCGGAAAGCATCATCACCATATCCTCATGAGCCAGTTCCGCTATCATTGGGAAAGTACCATTCTGGCTGACCTTGCCAGATTTGAAGATCACACCGCCAGCAGCATCGTGTCTTTCACCGGAAAGGACGAATTCGCGACTGCCGATCGAGTTTTTCTTCAGGTACTCTGCGGTTATGCGCGACTCGTCGGCGGAGGATATTACTACTTCTACCTTTCCGCTCAGGTCGCAGCGGGCAAGAAGGGATGATATCATTTCGAGATACGCAGCATCACCGGTCTCCGCGAGATTACCTGCCGCTTTCCCGATAGCATCGTCCATCATAGCTCTTCTGGCATTCATCAGCTTCCTGGCAGCTTCCCTGCGAACATGAAACTCTTTTCTTCTATGCTCTTCTTCGATACCGGATCGAACCTTTTCCACATCCCTGCTGTGTTTTGCTTTCAGCTCTTCAGCATGGCTGGAGAGAGCATCCGTTTTTTCTTTCTCCGCAGCTTCCATGATCGCTTTTATCTTATGGTCGGCCTCTGCCTGAATCTTTGAAAGGATTGCTTCGAGAGACATTTTCCCGTTACCCTCCTATGCCCTGAAGCATGAGGAATGAAACCAGGAACCCCAGAATTGCGTAAAACTCTACGAAAACAGCCAGTATAAGGGACTTTGCAGAATCATCCGGCTGCTTTGCAGTCATCATGGCGCCGCCGGCGCACACTTTCCCCTGATGGATCCCCGAGAACAATCCGGCAAGAGCAATAGGAATGCCTGCTGTGAATATCTGCCATGCAACATGCATATCCATACCCGCTGTAACTTTGCCAAGGAGAAGGAAGGCGATTACAAAACCGTATATCCCCTGGGTTCCCGGCAATGCTGACAGAAGAAGCAGTTTCCCGAATTTGCCCGGATCTACACTCATTACTCCGGTGCTTGCCTGGGCAGCAATCCCCACGCCGACAGCTGATCCTATTCCCGCAAGTGCACAGGCCAGGGCTATTCCCATGTATGCTACGAGCTGTTCCACTTATTGTCTCCCTTCACTCCGCTTTAGAGCGGTGTATTTATTCTCTTTCAATATGTACATATCTGGGTTCGTATCTAAGAGGTTTGAACGGTACTCCGGTTCCGTCATAAAATTTCCCAAAGAACTCTACGAACTGCAGCCTTGCCGTATGAATGAAGCCGCTGAGGGCAGCCATGGCTATGTTGAACGCATGCCCCCCTACAACAACCACGATGGCAAGTACGATGCCAAGTACCGGAATTCCCAGCTCGTGAATCAGCATCCCCGCTATCTGGTTGATAACCTGTGCAATAATCGCGCTGGAAAGGGCAAGGGCAAAAAGCCTGGAATATGAAAGGACGTCTCCAAGAAGGTTGACTATTCCGTACAGTGCGTAGGCTCCAAGGCCTATCTTGCCGAATCCCTTAGCAGAACGCCCGCCCATGATGAATATCAGAAGAGAGCCCGCAGCGAGCATATAGACGAAAATCTTATCGAGTGGGCCGCTCGCGTCATAAAGGGTTCCGTTTAGAAGGTAATGATTGAACAGCCATGGAAAAAGGCCTGCTGTGGCAAGAAGCCAGCCGGACTGATCGACGACAGCTGCGAATTTCTCCCCGGCTTTCCATCGTTTTACCAGGTTTACAATAATTCCCGCAGTCAGCTGTACCAGCCCCAGCCCGAGGGTAAGGTAAAGAAAATGCTTGGACACTCCGAACCCTTCCTGCCCAGGCTGTCCCGGCTGATACCCCGGAAGTATGCCGTTTAGAAGGTTCGCCGGAGCCTGGAGGAATCCAGGCAGGCTGTCAAATGGTATACCGAACCAGCCTCCAAGGAAAATACCAACGAAAATGCTGGCCAGTCCGCCCTGGAAAAGCAGCTGGAACAGTCTTGGATTTCCGTGTCTTCTTCGGACGATATACCACCCTGCGGCGCAGCCCAGGGCAAGAGCTATACCGTAACCCGCGTCTCCTATGCATATTCCGAAAAAGAATGCATAAAAAGGTGCCATCAAAGGCGTCGGGTCAGGGTCTTGTCTGGTAGGCTGACCGTACATGTCGGTGAGCAGTGTGTAAGGTGCTGCCGAGGGCTTTTCCGTCAGTGGAGAAGGGGGGATTTCCCCTTCTTCCGGTTCAATCTCCTCAACCGCAACCTCTCCGAGCTGCCCCAGCTTCTCGGTGAAATCCTTGAGGTCAGCCGTGCGGATCCATGCTCTGAACAGATAAGCGTGTAAGCTTGAGTAAGCGGATCTTGTCGCAACGGTCCGCTCAAGCAGCAGGCCTGCCGCATCCAGCAGGGTGCGGAATCTGTTTATTTCCAAAGCGAAATTTACAGCTCTGCTATGAAGTGCTGCCATTCTCTTTCGAATTAGTTTTATTTCATGGCGGACAGTCTCAAGCAGTTCGGGAATTATTCCCGTTCGTGTACCGAAATCCTGCTGTGAAAATCCAAGTTCGGAAAGCGCCTGCATTACGTCTCTGGTGACCGATTCATGGGTGACGGCAACAACCTTCTCCAATTTTTTTTCCTTAAGTATGACCTCAATATGGAACAGTGGAACATCCGTCTCCAGAAGATGCGCTTTTTCAACAGCTTCCTTTTCAAGTGTTCCTGCAGCCATACGGCAGTCACCTTTTCTTCGGAGCTCCTCAAGCGGAACGGGAAGATCACGCCAGAACAGAAGGAAATGCTCTTCCTGTAATAGTTCCTTCAATGCTCCTTCAAGCTTGGCTTTCTGAACCGCAACGAACCATGCTCTCCTGGCATCCTCAAGCAACCGCCGATCCTCCAGGAGGCGCATAAGCTCTTCTTCTTTTAGTGAGGGCTGGGGAACGCGGGGAGCTTCTTCGGAACCTTTGGTTTCCGCCTGAAGAAAGAGAATCGCTTTTTCAAGACTGGAAATACTCTCAACCAGGTCTTCGGTATTCATATCGGCAGGCTTGAGGAAGCTGTCCTCTTTTGGAACCTCCAATTCGGACAGGTCTATCAGATGAACCTTTCCTGAGGCTTCAATGGTATTGATAACCTGTTCCCGCCTTACCGAATGGCACAGAACCTCTATCTTTGAAACAGTGTCCAGGCTCATCTGCCGGAGCTCCCGCTACTCAGGATATATTCCCTGAGGCTTGCTGTCGCGGCTTTCTCAAGAATTTCTTCTTTCTCGTAAAGCCGACTGAGCTTTTCCTGCGTATCACCCGATAGACTGTCTGAAAGTGCGAGAATTTTTTTCTCCACTTCTGCTTCGGCAGCCATTGTGATTTCTTTCAGCTGCTTCTCTTTATCCTCACTCTGTTCTGCAAGCAGGTCCGTTATAGACATTCGTATCTTCTGGGCTTCCTTCTCAGCCTTTTCCAGTTCCAGCTGAGCTTCTTTTTCTTCCCTGTGAAGTTCTCCCAGCTTTGACATTTATTACCTGCCTTTCGAATGGATCATTGATATAGCACAGAGCTTCAGCGCTAGGCTTGAACCTCCCGATTTGCGCTATACCTCCATAACAAAGTCATTTGTGGATATTACTTATGAAACTACTTTAAGTGATTTTGCATATAATTGTATGTCAACCTATTACAGAGTTATCCACAATTTTCAGATCTTTTCAACATTTTCCACATTTGGCTCAGAATCGTTGACACGACTCATCTTGCATGATCCCTCGAAGAAAACTCCATCTTCAATAATGAGAGATCGTGTAAAAATGTCTCCCTCGAGACTTGATCCGCTCTGCAGCTCCAGATGGTGCTCTGCCCTGACCGTTCCCTGAATCTTACCGCCAACAACAGCCTGACTTACGGTAACATCTCCGGTGATTACACCTTCAAGACCGACGGTCAGTGTTCCTGTGACAACAACCTCTCCATCCACGGTACCATCAATTCTAAGACCGCCATCTACTCTGATGGCTCCTTTGCATAGACTCCCGGAACCGAGAATGGAATCTATCGTAGAGGGCATTTCCTTTTTTGACATGTTCTTCGGTTTCCTCTTTTCCACTATTACTCAAGTGAGTCTTCAGCTATTGGGATTTCAACTACTATATTTTCCAGCCTGCGTCTGTATTCGCGCAGCTGCTGAATCTCAAATTCCAAACTCTCCAGTCTTGCTTCAATATTCCTTCTTGTGGCAAGGGAATCCTGCAGCTGCAATATCTCACTTCTTAGTTTTCCCGTTTCTCCTGCATTCAGTATGCCGAATGCTACTATTATTGAGGATGCCGTTATGAGCAGCACTGCCAGTGCCATGAGAATCCTGAGTAAATAGAGCTTCGGGCCGCTTACATTGAACTGGTGGTGCGTTTTCCCTGTATTGGATATAAACGTTGCCGAGAAACCCTTTTCAGACATTTAAACCCGTCCGTTCAGCTGCCGCATGCGGTAAACTAAGCCAAAGGGCTCTTGCTTGTCAACAAACTCCGTCACGATCAAAGCCTTTCCAGCAGCTTACGGATATTCTTTTCGTTCAGACCCATGCCCAGCGACGCCATCAGGAAAAGCCTGAGCTTGTGTCCCTGTACGTCACCAGCAAGAATAGCTCCTTTTTTCTCAAGGTCTGCTCCTCCTCCGCAATAGTTATATACTCCGAGCACCCTTCCGATGTAACACCTGCTGGTTATACAGACTATTGTTCCCTGCTCAATCGTATATTGGATTGCTTCTGCAACCTCGGGCGGAACATTTCCCCTTCCAAGGGCTTCAACAACCAGAGCTCTGTCGCCGCAGTCAGCACTGTATCTGATTTCTCTTGCTCCCAATCCTGCAGCTGTTCTTACCAAACCTACTCTCGCGTCCAGCATAAGTTTCCCCGAAGGCAGATGAATTCTATTTATGGGCTTCCGCTGGAGCAGCACCCTGTCCTGATCAACAAATCCAAGAGGGCCGTAGCCCGGTGATTTGAAGCTGCTTACGTTACTGGTATACGTTTTGGTTACCCTGCTTGCGGAATGAATCTCGTCATTAAGAACTACAGTAACTCCCAATTTATGAACTTCATGCTTTGAGGCGGTCAGCAATGCTCCCCTTATGTTTCTTGGCCCATCAACTCCCATTTCAGACTGACATCTCATAGCAGCCGTAAAAACAACAGGAATTGCGCTCCTGAGATAAACCTCGGCAAGGAAAGCGCTTTCCTCCAACGTATCTGTTCCGTGGGTTACTACGATCCCGTGGTACTTGCCGCTTGCTGCCATCTCCTCCAGCAAAAGGCAGAGCTGCGCCATCATATCAGGTGAAATTGCCGGACTTGGAAGGCTGCAGAATCTGGTATGTTCAACATTAATGAAGGTGGGTAACGCTTGTCCCTGTATGGGAAGGGGGTTGTACTGGTCAGCGATATCGATTCCACCGGGGTTCGACACCATCTCAATTGTTCCCCCGGTTGAAACGAGTGCTACGTTCTTCCGGGATCGTTTTTGCGTGTTAGATGTATTGTATGCCGTCATTGGTTCCAGCCGCATCTTCCCCGGTGAAACGGACCAGCCGCTTCTTCAGTTTGTCAGGTCTGTCGGCAAGGGATCTTATATAGAGCCTTGCCTTGCCGATGTTCCACAGGTTGTCTATCATATTAATTAGCTCACTGTCCCTGCTGACAGCTTCAAGCAGTGGCTGGTGCGCCTCAACAAGAGAGAGCAGATCGGATCGTGATGAATCCTGTGTCCATTTTATCAGGATAGCAACGGTGTTCGCGTTATCTCTATACTTGCGGCGCATACCGAGGCTTATTGCCCCGGCCTCAGGCGCACTGACCGCTCCTGTCCTGGTTCCGATTTCGAGGAAGAACTGAGTTACGGTTTCAACAGCATCCCTTGCGGTCTCAACTGCAGAACTAGGTTTTGCCGTATCGGGATTGAATATCCAGATATGGTCCAGAACGGACCTGACCGATTTGATTTCGGATACTTTCTTCCTCATGATCTCACTTTCGAGGGAAGCGAAGATTCTTCCAAAATTCTTCATGAAAAGTATCTGCTGCTGGGCAGATTTTTCCCTTGAAATCCTATCGAACAGTCTGATGGAAATCTTTCTGCCGGGGATATAGCCGGCAACAGATTCCGCAGCTTTCCTGGTGGCTTTCCTGAGCCACATCAGCTTATATACATTCTTATCAAGATTCTTCTCGGCGGCATCAACAGTCATTTTCCTGCCGCCTTCGGACCCTGAAAGTGATTTCTCAAGGGCAGTAAGTATTATATTGGGTTTAAAGTCATCATCGGTTCCTAGATATCCTATTATCTTCACGAAATCATCTATCATTCGTTCGATAATTTCCAGGCTTTTTTTGTCATCACAGAGCAGTATTATGTCCAGAAGAACGTTTTCAAGTGTTGAAAACACCTTCTTTCGCCAATACCTGCAGACATTCTCACCGGGTGGGCATGGCTGCTCAAGGAAGAAGTTCTTCACTTCCTCAGGGATCTCATCATACCCTCCTTCTTCTCTTTCGTTTTCCATAACTCTGAAAATATCAACTATATCATTTCCCTCTGCTATTTTTCTGAGTTTCTCTATTTCAACGCGGGAGGTCTGTCCTGAATAGCCGGAAATTACATCGCTGCATCCGTTCTCTATGAAACCCTCTATTAGTTTGCGCCCCTCTCGGAGAAGTATCTGGCGGTAAAGGGGATTGCTGGAAAGCATCTGAAGTGATCCCAGCATCTCCTTCATTATTTCAGAGGATGCGTCTCTTATGCTCCGCCATCTATTGATAAGCTCTCTGGCATTGAATTTCTCTTTGAATTCAACGAAAGGAGTATCATCACTAAGCTTTCTGGCGAATTCATTTATAAGTTCCGATTCAAGTCTGTGTGACATCCATGACAGGAATTCAGCTCCCGCAGGCTCACCACGCTTGGAAGACACGGAGAGTTCTGATATCTCGTTGAAGTAAGGGATAAGAGTATCCGGTGATTCAGCAATAAGCTCTGTCGTCAGCGGTATGGTCTTCCCAAAGAACAATACAGCCGTCTTCAGCTGCCATAGAGCCACGTCACTGTCCTCTGTCTCCTTTGAGGGAATTATGGTATTGATCAAATTTATCATGAAACTTCCGGTTATTCTTTCGGCTATATCAGGGTGTTCCACAAGAGTTTTTACGAACGACCGAAGGCCGTTGGAAAGGAATTTACTGAAGATCCTGTGTCCGGTTTTCTCTATCCAGACCGCCTGCTGAGAAAGGATCTCGCAGAGTGTTCTTGAGGAGTAGATGAGATCATTGGCTTTCTTTTCCTCTATGCCTGGAATCCTCAGGAGGTTTTCCATTGTTGTCTTGAGGGCTTTGCTCCTGTCCTCTGCGCGGAATAGCTTCCCAAGGATGGATGTTTCCTCTTTCCGAAGCTGATCTATGCTCATCTCCCTGTTATAGCTGGAAACAGCAGTTGAGATAAGCTCAGCGAAAATGGGATCTTCAGTATCCGTTCCCTGCAACAGAGGAGCAATTACCTTTTCCATGAATCTTCCACGGAGATCAATGCTATTTATATTTCCAAGAGTACGCATAATAAGCTGCGCTGAATCTATAGGCTCTTCCGCCAGCGGAGTGAGCCATTCTGTCTGTTCACCTTCCAGCAGTCTTTTCCTGCTGGTGGCGTTCAACAGATCAAGGATTCCTGCGAATACCTCACTTTTTGATAAAAGGTCGTGAAATTTGACGTTCCTCGTTGATCGGAGCAGCAGTACCAGTGTCGGCAGAAATTTATCGTTGCTGATCTCAACCTGCTCAAGGTAATCTTTCATGACTTCTATTGTCACTCCTGGATCTTCCTGTCCAAGAATCGAGTCCATAAGACGCCCAACCGAATCAATGATCCATCTGATCTCTACAGCGTCTGTCTTCCCTTTAAGAAACTGCAGTATTATGGGGATGAAATCAATGTAATATTCGGTTTTGTTATTCTCCAGGTAATCGAATCCACCTCTTTCGCGTGCGAGTCTGGATATCATGATCAGCAGATTATTATCATCCATCTCAATTGCTATGGAATATGCTTCCCGGAAGCAGTTATAGTAGGCTCTGCCAGCTCCTGTGAACAGGATTATTTCAGCGATGGCTCTTCCGTATTCAGCTGATGCTCCGCTGTCGGTGACAGGCAGGTCTATGATATCAAAAGTAATATTTCTCTCGGCTCTTCTTTTCAGCGCTTCTTCAGCCTGCTCGGAAATGCTTCGGAGAACTTCGTTCATCTCCGGTTCCGGAAGTTTGCCCGCTATATCAGTGATTACCGACTTCATCGTATCTTCAAGCAGTGTGTTCAGCTCTTTCGATTCTTCCAGCTTTCCGAGAAAGCCTGAAAGAGTGCGGATGGCTTCCATCTGGATAGAAAATCCTCGCATTTTTCTGAATAGAGATTCCCCGTTCCTTCCAACCGACCTCCATACAGGGAGGTCTTCATTTGAAAGAAGATACCAGCCGGTTTCAACCGCGAAATCAATAAGAGTTTCGTGCACGGCAGGGGGGGAATCAATCATTACATCGGTTGCGCGTTGAAGAGCCCGCACGATATTTCCCCCGCCTATCCGCGTCCGATCAAGCATGAAACCGAATCGCTCAGGCCATCTTATGCCTTTCTGAATCAATATGCCAGCAAGGTAAAGATCTTCGGGGTTTTCCGCAAGAACATGAAAAACCTTGTATAACAATGAGATAAGATCGTTGAACACAAGACCGGTGCTTGGACCTATCTGATTCCAAACCCAGCTGAGATGAAAAAATTCCTGAACTGCTACTACTGCGGCCTCGGACGGGAGATTAGTCAGAGCTGTAAACCACTTGATCGCTGCATCTTCCATGATCGGTGGAGGTTCACTCATGTTTGACAGATTTTTGAGAAGTTTCTCTACATCTCTGTCTTTTATTGATGCAAGAAGGAACGCCAGCGCGTTTCCAGCGGCTATCCACTCCCCGGAAAAAAGCGGGATTGACAGAACCCTGTCCCTTGTTTCAGGGGAAATGATTGATGTGTTAAGGCTCTTTTCCGGAAGGCTGAACCCTTTTCCTACCTCGGGAGGGTTCTCAGAGCGGAGCTGATTCTCCTGACTCCAGGCTTCGATGATCCTTACTATTTCCTGAACGTCTATTCCGATTCTCCCTGGTCCATGTTATCATGACCTGGATGTACTGTTGCCGCATCCACTACCCTGTCTTCATCGGGCAGGTTCATCAGCCTGACTCCCATCGTACTCCGGCCCATCTCCCTTATCTGTTCGACTGGAAGCCTTATGATCATTCCAAGTGCGGAGATAAGGATTAACTCGTCCTCTTCTGCAACCGGCATTATTGAAATGACCGGTCCATTCCTGTCTATGTTGCGAATATTTATCACACCGGCACTTCCCCTGTGCGTAAGCCTGTAGTCTTCAGAAGGTGTCCGCTTCCCATATCCACCCTCAGTCACTGTAAGCAGGCTTCCAGGTTTCTCCATGGCCACCATGCCGACCAATCTGTCGCTCGGGTCCACCCTGATGCCTCTGACTCCCCTGGTGTGCCTGCCCGTGGGGCGGACTTCATTCTCGGGAAATCTATTGGCTTTGCCTCCGGCAAGAGCAAGGAGAATCCTGCTCGTGCCGTCTGTAAGAGAAGCGGAGACCAGTTCGGTGTTGGTATCAAGCTTTATGGCCCATATTCCATTTCTTCTCGGGTGACTGTAACTGGAAAGAGGTGTTTTCTTCACCAGGCCGTTGCTGGTTGCCATCAGTATGAATCTGTCTTCATCGAACTCCTTCACGCAGACGTTCGCAACCGGTCTTTCCTCCGGTTCAAGGTCCAGAAGGTTTACTATCGCTTTTCCTTTACTGATGCGTCCCGCTTCAGGTATCCTGTATACTTTGAGCCAGTAGCATCTTCCCTGGTTGGTGAAAAACAGGATATAACTGTGATTTGAAGAAACAAATATCTGTTCCAGGGCGTCCTCTTCACGTGTCTTTGCTCCGGTGATACCTTTGCCGCCCCTGTGCTGAATTTTGTACGTATCCGATGAGAGCCTTTTAATGTAACCCTCACGTGAAACGGTGATTACCATCTCATCGTCCGGAATCAGGTCCTCAATGTCTATTTCCCCCGGGGCGTAAGGTAAAATTTCCGTTTTTCGGGAGCTACCGTACTCTTCGGCAACTGCCGATAGTTCATCGGCAACGACTTTCATCCTCATCAGTCTGCTTGCCGCGAGTTCTCTGAGTTCTGCAAGAAGGATCTTAAGCTCACCGTGCTCTTTCACCAGCTCGTCCCGCTCAAGGCCGGTGAGTCTTCGCAGGCGCATATCAAGTATCGCCTGGGCCTGGATCTCGGTGAACCCGAATCCATCCACAAGCGCGGATTTGGCTTCATCGGTGTTACCGGATTCCCGTATGACCCTGATGACTTCCTCGATTGAATCCTGTGCCTTCAGCAGGCCTTCCACAATATGAGTTCTCGCTTCGGCCTTCTCCAGATCGAACTTAATCCGTCTTCTGACAACATCGTGCCTGTGCTCGATGTAATGGTCCAGGAAATCTCGCAGCGTTAACCTGAGGGGTCTTCCTTTGCAGAGCGCAAGGCAGTTTGCTCCGAACGTTTTTGACAGCGTGGTATGTTTGTAAAGCTGGTTGAGAACAACTTCCGAAAGCGCATCATTCTTCAGAATTATTACTATCCTCATACCATCTCTGTCGGATTCATCGCGGAGGTCTGCTATTGATACGATTTTTTTCTGCTTAACAAGTTCAGCGATATTCTCTATGAGTCTAGTCTTGTTCACCTGATAGGGTATCTCTGTGATTATTATGGCTTCCCTGCCCCTTGGGGCTTCTTCAATATTGATCCTGCCACGGACCCGGATAGATCCCTTTCCTGTCCTGTAGCAGTCCTTGATACCCCTCAACCCCATGATGATGCCGCCTGTTGGGAAATCCGGTCCCTTTACTATGCTGAAAAGCTCTTCTTCGGTAAGATCAGGGTTCTCAATTATTCTGTGGCATGCGGTGACTATCTCTCGAAGATTATGAGGCGGTATGTTTGTAGCCATTCCAACTGCTATACCGGACGAACCGTTAATAAGAAGGTTTGGTATTCCTGAGGGAAGTATTGACGGTTCTTTCAGGCGATCATCGAAATTGGGAACCATATCTACGGTATCCTTATCGATATCACGAAGCATTTCCCCGCCTATTCTGGACATCCTTGCTTCGGTGTATCTGTATGCGGCGGCAGGATCACCATCTATTGATCCGAAGTTACCCTGTCCATCTACAAGGGGGTGCAGGAGTGAAAAATCCTGTGCCATTCTAACCATTGCATCGTAAACTGCGGAATCTCCGTGTGGATGATATTTACCCAGAACATTTCCGACAACTGTGGCAGATTTCCTGTATGCTCGTTTGTAGGTTAATTTCTGTTCGTACATCGAATACAGAATTCTTCTGTGTACCGGTTTCAGGCCATCTCTTACATCCGGCAATGCTCTTGAAACTATTACGCTCATGGAATAGTCCATGTAGGAGCGTTTCATTTCCTCTTCAATATCAATGATATCCGATTGAACGATATGACTGCTGCTCAACTGGTCTTCTTCAAGCTTTTCGGTCATACTGAGGTTCTTTCTATTTTATTCACAGGTTATTCCTTCGTACTGCCGCTTGACGGGACACTATACATCGAGATTCATTACGTCAGCGGCATGCTGCTGAATGAATTCGCGCCTTGGCTCAACATCATCTCCCATAAGAACGGAAAAAATATGGCTTGCCTCCATTACATTCTCAAGTCTTATCTTCAGCATGACCCTTCTTTCAGGGTCCATTGTTGTCGCCCACAACTGGTCCGGGTTCATTTCACCCAGCCCTTTGTACCTCTGCGTCGTAATGCCGGAATTATCGAACTCCTCCGCAATTTTTATTCTCTCTGCTTCATTGTATGCATACTTTTTAGCGCTCCCTTTCCTTAGAAGGTACAGCGGCGGCTGGGCAATGTAGATATATCCATTTTCTATAAGCTCGATCATATGCCTGTAAAAGAATGTAAGCAGTAGAGTTCTTATGTGGGATCCGTCAACGTCTGCGTCTGTCATGATAATGATTTTATGGTACCTGAGGTTGGCAAGATTGAAATCCTCTTCGATACCCGTTCCCGCGGCCGTGATGATAGTCCTGATTTCGTTGTTCTTCAAAACTCTCGCAAGGTGTGCTTTCTCTACATTGATGATCTTCCCCCGCAACGGAAGTATGGCCTGGAAGTGCCTGTTGCGGCCCTGTTTTGCTGATCCTCCTGCTGAGTTACCCTCTACTATGAAAAGCTCTGCTTCCTCCGGGCTGTTTACGGAGCAATCCGCAAGTTTTCCCGGAAGGGCAGCGGTTTCAAGTGCCGACTTTCTTCTGGTAAGTTCCCTTGCTTTTTTTGCGGCCTGTCGGGAGCTATGGTTAAGAAGGCACTTGTGAATGATGTTTCTGGCGATTGAGGGGTTCTCCTCAAGGAAAGTTGATATTCCCTTGCTGACATGGGAAAGAACAGCCCCCTGAACGTTTCTGTTTCCAAGCCTTGTTTTTGTCTGTCCCTCGAACTGAGGGTCGGAAATTTTAACGCTTATAACAGCTGCCAGGCCTTCTCTCACATCACTTCCTGAGAAAGTATCATCCTTACTGTTGAAGAGGCTGTTGGAAGAAGCATATTCGTTCAGTGTTCTGGTGAGAGCCGATTTCATTCCCGACAGATGTGTACCGCCATCAATTGTATTGATGTTATTCACAAAAGAGAAAATATCTTCCTGGAAGGCTTTATTGTATTGCAGTGCTACATCGATAATTATAAGTCCGTCTTCATCAAGTTCGAACTCTCCGCATATTCTCACGGGGTCATGAAGTGTGGTATTAGCTTCGTTAATATAAGATACAAATGAGCTCAGGCCTCCTTCGAAGCAGAACTCTTCCTGCCTTTCCGCGTTTTCTTTTCTATTATCGGTAATGTTAAGCTTCAACCCGTTATTGAGATATGCGAGTTCCCTAAGCCTGCCTGACAGGGTTTCAAAATTCAGAATATCCGTTTCGAAAATCTCTTCGTAATCAGGCTTGAATCTGATTTTTGTTCCCGTGAGATCCGTTTTACCTGTGATTTCCTGGGGTCCTTCCGGCACGCCGCGCAGGAAACTCTGTCGATGGATATTACCGCCTTTGTAAACCTCAACGGTCAGCCACACAGACAAAGCGTTAACCACGCTCACTCCAACACCATGAAGTCCTCCTGATGTTTTGTACGCGGTATTATCGAATTTACCTCCGGCATGAAGGGTTGTCATAACTACTTCAAGTGCTGTTTTGCCGCTCTCGTGCATCTCAATTGGAATTCCGCGTCCGTTATCGATGACGGATATTGAACGGTCGTCGTGCAGAATCACCTCTATTGAAGAACAGTAACCTGACTGAGCCTCGTCAATACTGTTATCCACAACCTCCCAGACCAGGTGGTGAAGGCCCGTCTGTGATGTTGAACCGATATACATACTCGGTCTTTTTCTGACATGTTCAAGCCCCTTGAGAACTTTGATCGAGTTCGCGTCATAGTTTGTATTATTCTCGGTCAAACTATTTACCTTCCACCTTTCTCCTCTATACTGTTTTCAAATCAGTAAAGAGTTCCTCATCCCATACTGAATTCAGCTTGAGCAGTATTTCCCTCTTTCTCAGTACAATCTCCATTGATGCTGCCGGGTGAATTATTCTGAGCAGGAGTACGGATTCTTCTACTCCCACCGGTCTTACGAAAGCTGCAAGTTCTTCTCCCACGATGTCTTTCCACATCATAACAGCACTGTTTCTTTTCTGGTACACATCCGGCCTGAAATTGCATAGAACATCAGATATCAGGCTGTCAATTTTCTTCACTGCTATCCCGAGTACTACTCTTCTATTGCCTTTGACAGTTTAACGGGCATGATGAGGGCGAGGTAAGAATCGGATTCATCTGTTTCCTCCTCGTCCTTAATAACCACCGCTGTATTACTGTCTTTCATCATCATTGAAATTCTGGAGCAGCTCATGTTACGAAGAATTTCCATTAGAAAATTACCATTGAAACCTATCTGGAATGGGCTTCCTGTATATCCAGCATCAATATCTTCCTGAGCATCTCCAGCGTCAGCACTTTCAGAATGAACAAGAACCTTGTCCTTCTCAAGTGAGAACTTGATCTGATGAGTTGTTGGATTTGCCATTGTCTTAACCCTTCGCAGAACCGATATCAGAGCTTCTCTGTCTGTAGATAAAATACAGTCGTTATCCTGCGGAATAACTTTCTTGTACGGAGGATATTCCCCGTCGATAGTTCTACTGAAAATAATTGTGTTACCAAACTCAAAAGATATCTGTGAACCTTTGAACCTTATAAGAACATCACCATCTGAAGATAACTTGGCAAAAAGGTTAAGCGCTTTCTGTGTAACCAGAGCATGGATATTAACAGGTGTAGATATGCTTCCAAGAGTGATACAGCTGAGTCTGTGGCCGTCTGTCGCAACCATTTCAAACCCTTTCTCATCGATATCAAGAAGTGCTCCATTCAGAGTTGCTCTATAATCATCTCTTGCTACAGCATAAGACGTTTTTCTTATTGCATCGGAAAAAACATCAACAGGAACTGATGCAGGATCAACACCGCTTTTTGACGGAAGAGAAGGAAACTGCTCACTGGAGTTACCGCTCAATGTGAAAGAACCTTTTCCACAACTTATAGTTATTCTGTTTCCAGTACCGCTTAAACGGACTTCCTCTTCTGACAATTCCCGTACTATTTCATGCAGTTTCTTGCCAGGAAGGGTTATTGAACCTGAAGTTGTTATAGATGCCGGGATCGTTGTAATAACTGTTGTGTCGAGATCTGTTGCGGATAACCGAAGAGTTTCTCCTTCTGTTTCAAGAAGAACGTTTGTGAGATAAGGAAGACTGCTTCTTGTAGGGAGGGCGGTTGCAACACAATTAAGACCTTTGAGTAAGTCAGAATGGTTAACAAGAAGTTTAATCATGGGATATCCTCCAGCTTTATGAATACAGTAATTTTAGAACAATAATGATAGTTATTATACATGTGGATATGTGGACATGTCACATGCGGAAAAGATACAAGCGAATTGTTCCTGTGGAAGAAATGTTGATAACATTATAGTGAAAGTTGACTTATCCACAGGAGATAGTTTTGAACATTCACTAATATGTAGTTTTACACGGCAAGAAAAGGTGTCGGGTGACGTTTTCAGATTGAAACAAGTTTGCGTTTGATTTCCTCGATCTTTCTTTCAAGTTCCGGATCTTTATCTACGAGTTCCTTTATCCTGCCTATTGAATTCAGGACGGTGGAGTGATCTCTTCCAGAGAAAAAAGCACCTATTTCCGTGAGAGACATGGAAGTAAGTTCACGAATAAGTGACATGGACACCTGTCTGGGTATTAGAACACTGTGCTTCCTCTGTTTTCCTTTAAGCTGGTTTGGAGAGACATCAAAACTCTCCGCAACGGTAGAAGCAATATTACCAGCTGTCAGCCTTCTTGTTATTGTGCCGAGAGAAGAGCGGATTTCCTTCTGAGCGAGATCCATGTCTATCCTGCACCCCGTAAGTCTGGACATTGCAGCCAGTCTGTGAATTACACCGGAAAGCTGCCTCACATTCTTCCTGATTGAAGATGCTATAAAATCAAGTACATCCAGACTCACTTCAAGTTCCTCGTCTCTTACAAGAAGCTGGAGTATAGCAAGACGGGTTTCGTATTCGGGCGGTTTAATATCAGCAACAAGTCCGGACTGGAAACGGTTGATAAGTCGTTCAGGAAGATCGGGAAGTTCGTGTGGCGGTCTGTCTGATGTAAGAACAATCTGTTTTCCCTGCTGATGGAGTTCATTGAAACGATGGAAGAACGCTTCCTGTGTTTCAACCTTGCCTTTGAGGAACTGTATGTCGTCCATCAGAAAGTAGTCAATACCATGGAAAAGCTTCCGGAACAAAGTATAGTCATTATGAAGAACGCATTTGATAAATGTTTCTACAAGGAGCTCAGTAGAAATATATCTGAAAGTTCTTATTGAACCTTCCTGTCTGAGGTGATGTGCAATAGCCTGGATAAGGTGAGTTTTACCAAGGCCTACTCCTCCATAGATGAATAAAGGATTGTAATTTGTAGAACCGATATCGCGGCTGACGGCAAGAGCTCCCGCGTGGGCCAGTTGATTACTGGGACCTACAACGAAATGATCGAATGTATAGTTTGAGCGCAGGAAGCAGTAGTCGGAGGAGGAGGTCTCTCTGGTGGGAGTCAGCTTTTCGGTACTGGACGGACCTGGTTCGGCAGGATCTCCTATGAACTGAAGAGCGAGTTCGTTCCTCCCGGAAATAGTTTGGATAATCTCTTCCAGCATGTTTCCGAAGCGGGATTTGGCATGTCCTGCGACAAAAGAATTCCGGAACCTTATAACAAGTCTTGTCCCGTTGATGTCTTCATAGGCTGAATTCTTTAACCATGCTTCGAATTCGGTGGATTCAAGTCTACTTTCGGCCTCCAGAAGGCACCGGTTCCATAGGTCTGTGGGATTGAAATTATCCATAAGTGTTCCAATCAATGACTTCAGCGTAAAGTAATAGCTTGCAGTAAAAAACGATGTTTATCAACAGGGATATCAACAACCAACATATATGATAACTTAATGGAAGATAATAATTTAACGAATAACCGTGCGTCAAACGAATACTTACTGTTGAAAACCTTACCACACGCACAGAGGGTTGTCCCAAATACTTGACATAAATGATTATATTGGCTAACTTCCACAATCGTTGACTCCTGAGATAGATATTTACCTGACCGTTGAAACTGATGCAGTAATCCTACCGTCGTCAAGGCGAGGATTTAGGAAAGAGTGATGATTAATGAAAAGAACCTTTCAGCCAAGCAACCTGTCAAAGGCAAGAAGACATGGATTTCGGAAAAGAATGTCGACAAAGAGCGGCAGAAGAACACTCAGTGCCCGGAGGAGAAAAGGAAGAAAGAAATTGATTCCCTGATACGGATAGAGAAAACCCTGAAAAAAAGTTACCAGTTCAGAAGAGTTTTCAGAAAAGGTAAAGCTTTCAGGGGTGTATCATTCAGGGCTGTATACATTAAGAATACCCTGGGCAATATACGTCTGGGGTTTTCACTTTCTGCAAAAAGTGGAAACGCTGTGAAAAGAAACCTTATGAGAAGAAGGATCAAGGGACTTGCGGAACAGAAAAGTAAAAGACTCGGAGCGGATATAGTTATATTACCGGCAGGAAAGCTGCGGGATGCAAAGTGGACAGATATAAAATTGGATTTTGAGAAGATGGTGTCAGTAATAGAAAACGATACCGACTGAAGAGAAAACATCCATGAAAGAAAAAGACTGCAGAATAGTAAAAGCGGCAGAGTTTTTATTGATTGGTACAATCAAGGGATACAGGAGATTCATATCGCCAGTGTTTCCATCGAGCTGCATATACAGCCCAACATGCAGTGTTTATGCTGAAACCGCTATCAGAAGGTACGGAGTCATCAGGGGATTGAGACTGGCGACATTGCGCCTGCTCCGATGCCATCCGTTCAGAAAAGGTGGATACGATCCTGTTCCGGAGAAATGGGAGAAACGTAAATGAGTGATCAAAAGAGGCTCCTTCTGGCTGCCGTATTAATGGCAGCTGTGCTGTTTATCAGCTGGCAGTTCATGGGGAAATCAGGAACATCCGAAAGCCCGCAGATATCGCAGCAGGCAACCGAATATGTACAGCAGGAAGAATCGCCGATGCCTGATGATTCTGTATCTGCTGGTAAACAAAGTATTGAAATAGCTTCTGATAAAACAAATAATGAAGACATAGAATACATATTACCTGAAGAAAGAGTGATTAAGGTAATAGTATTCGACGGCGATAATGTGATAGTGGAAGCTGATATTTCAACATTCGGCGGGACTGTCGTTGGGTGGAAACTACCACAATACGAAGATATGCCAGGTGCGGAAAGCTATGACAGCATCAATTTTGATGGAAACAGCTGGACAATCAATAGTTCATATTTTGAAACATTATCGGAAGATACAATCCTTGTAAATGAAAACCCGCAAACGCTTGTATTGATCGACCCCTCCGACTCGAGTGAGATTAAATATACATTCACACCAGGTCAGTACGGTTTCCTTTACGAAACCGAGGGGCTCGCTGAAATAACAGTACTGAACGCTGGAATACTGCCTGTAAGTGAAATGAACTCAAACCTCTCAAGATATTTCAAAGCGCAGTGGAACGCAGAGAAGGTTAAGAGCAGGGGTTCGAATAGTATTACAGTTGATGAGCAGGTAGGTAACGTAGAGTGGATAGCGGCAAGATCGCAGTACTTCGCGGTTATCATGCTGCCGCAGTCCTATGATAGAGCATACGGATATCTTTACGCATCTGCAGAAGACGAATCACCGTCAATAGGATTGCAGGATAACAGGATATACGTTTACGCGGGACCCCTTGATTACGGAAGACTGAGGTCACTGGGCAGAGACACGAGTCGATTGGTTGATTTCGGATGGCCGATAATAAGGGATATAGGAAGACTGCTTTTCTGGTTCTGCACGTCAGTGCTTTCATTCGTCAGCAACTGGGGACTCAAGATCATACTGCTGGCAATAGTGCTTAAGCTTGTTCTCATGCCGCTTACAACAAAGAGTTTCAAATCGATGGCAATGCTTAAACAGGTACAACCCAAGATGAAGGAACTGCAGGAGAAGTATAAAAGCGATCCGAAGGCCCTGCAGAGCGCAATGCAGAAACTGTACAAGGAAGAAGGCGTGAACCCTCTGGGAGGGTGCCTTCCGCTCATTATGCAGATGCCTGTCTTCTTTGCTCTGTACCGGGTTCTTGCCAATTCTGTACAGCTGCGGGGAGCACCATTCATTCTATGGATTCAGGATTTGTCAAAACCAGAAATACTGATTCCATTCCAGTCTCCAATACTTGGCCTTCATGGCATCGGCATACTTGCTCTTCTTATGGGAATAGCGATGTTCCTTCAGCAGAAGATGACCATGACCGATCAGAACCAGAAGGGTATGATGTACATGATGCCAATATTCATGACATTCCTCTTCATGAGGTTCCCGGCAGGTCTTACCATGTACTGGTTCAGCAACAGCCTGCTGACAATATGGCAGCAGCAGCTCATCAAGAAAAAGCTTGAGGCCGTACAGAACTGACGCCAGGTGCTTTTACATGGAAGAGTAGCAAGTGAATACAATATCACCGGAGATCATCTGTGCAGTTGCGACGCCTGAGGGAACATCCGCGCTTTCGGTAATAAGAATCAGCGGAAGCGGATCCTTAGAACTCATTGAAAATATCATGTCCCTTGAAAAGAACCGGCTGGCGGGAATGCGCAGAAAGGTCGGGAAAATAGTTGAGGAAGGCAGAATCGTTGACGAGGTTGTTGCTGTCTCATGGCCTGAAGGGCGAAGTTTTACAGGTGAGGAAATGGTTGAAATCATCTGTCATGGAATACCGCGCTCCGTAAGAGAAATAATGGAGATACTGATAAAGAGCGGAGCAAGGAGAGCCGAGCCTGGTGAATTTGCAAGAAGGGCATTCGGTAATGGAAGGTTGAATGCTGTTCAGATCATAGCACTTGCCGCTCTGTGGGACATGGAAAGAGGGCAGAAAGCCTTCGACGGCGTAACGGAGGACAGCTGCAGAAAACTGCTGAGCGGAATAGAAAGCACAAGGGAAACCGTAGAGGGCATTATTGAATTCGGTGAAACACACCTTGATGGAAATGACGAGAGAGTCAGGATTGTTTTCGGTGAGCTGATAGAAAGAGCTAAGGATTTTATAAGAGAAGCTGCATCAATTGAAAAGAGCAGCAGAGTAATGATAATGGGTCCAGTCAATTCGGGAAAATCCACGCTTTTCAACTTGCTGACCGGAAAGGGGAGGGCTCTCGTTTCCGGTGAGCCGGGCACCACGCGCGATGGTTCAACCTGTTATATGGAAGTCAGCGGCAGGAGAATACAGCTTTGCGATACAGCAGGAACAGGCGGACTTGGATTGGACAGGAGCGCGTGGGAAGCGGTTATCGATGGACTTGATGGTACTGAGAGGGTGATCTGGATGTCAGTTGGAGGAAAGACACCGCCTGCCGATGAGATAAGGGAAAGGGCAGGAGAGATAATAGAGATAGCTGCGAAGAGCGATCTGGTCACCAATAATGATTCAGATAGCTTACTGCGCGTATCCTCAGTCTCAGGAGAGGGCCTGGAGGAGCTGAAAATGATACTGTCGAGGATCCCCGGGAGCATGTCTCTGGCAGGGGCCGCCAGACGGATTTTCGACAGTGTAAAAGAGTCGTGCAAATTTATCTCAAACGGAGAGTATGACCTTGCTGCAGAACTTCTTAGTGAAGCCGAAATAGAAGCAAGAAGAATTATCGGCAGGGGAGAGAATATACGGTTGAGCGTAGAAAGAGCTCTCTCTGGTATGTGTGTAGGAAAATGATGAACCAGTGGGATGTAATAGTTGTCGGCGGCGGGCATGCCGGAATAGAGGCTGCGCTCGCGGCAGCCCGGCTCGGCTGCAGGGTCGTTCTGATATCAGCGAAGATAAGCCGTATTGGTGAGATGTCATGCAATCCTGCAATAGGAGGAATTGCGAAAGGAACAATTGTACGCGAAATAGATGCGCTTGATGGCTCAATGGCACGGTCAGCAGATGCCACAGCACTGCATTTTCGAATGCTTAATAGAAGAAAAGGCCCGGCCGTCTGGGGACCGAGGGTTCAGTCGGATGCTGCGGAGTACGCAAGAACACAGCAGCTGTACATCGGAAACAGCGGAATTGAAATTATTGAAGACGAAGTAACTGCTCTCGATGGAGTAACGGATAGAGTAACTGGAGTAAGGTGCAGAAAAAGCGGAACCATCCGCGGGAAAACAGTGGTACTCGCTGCGGGAACCTTCCTCAGAGGCAGGCTATTCAGGGGGGAAGAACTATGGAAGGGCGGAAGAATAGGAGACCTGTCTGCTGATTCGCTGGAGAAGGATCTTGCAGAAAGAATGTTCCACGTGGAACGATTCAAAACAGGGACACCAGCCCGAATCGTTCGAAGCTCGGTGAATACTGCTGAACTTGAGGTGCAGCAGTCAGAACGAACGAAATTTACTTTCAGTTTCGGGAACTACCAGCCCAATGACAAAGAAGAGGTGTGCTATACAACGTACACCGATATGAATACAATGAATATTGCGAAGGACTTCCTTCATCTTTCCCCGATGATGGCCGGAAGGATAGATGGAACCGGGCCAAGATACTGCCCAAGCTACGAGGACAAGGTCGTCAAATTCCCTGATAGAAAGAGACACAAGATATACGTTGAGCCAATGGGGTACGGTTCAAGAGATTTCTATCTGAACGGACTTTCCACCAGCCTTCCAAGGGAAGCGCAGGCAAAAATGGTGAGATCTCTTCCCGGGTTCGGGAGGGCAGAGATATCGGATTACGGCTATGCTGTAGAGTACTCTTACTTTCATTTCTCTGAAATTGATGAAACACTGAGGCTCCGAAGAACTGAAAACGTGTTTGCTGCCGGGCAGATATGCGGAACATCCGGATACGAAGAAGCAGCTGGACTGGGTTTGATTGCCGGCGCAAATGCCGGCAGGCTCGCAAAGAGCCTTGAGCCGCTCAGTCTATCCAGAATGGATTCATATATCGGAGTAATGATAGACGATATAGTAAGCAAGGGAGCAGACGAGCCATACAGAATGTTCTCATCAAGAGCTGAGAACAGACTGTATTTAAGACAGGATAATGCCGATAGAAGACTATATAGATATGGAGACCGTTTCGGGATACTGTCAGAAGAAAAGAGAGAACTTCTGACCGGCAACCTGAAAGAAGCGGATACTATATGGAATATCCTCGAAGGAGAGACGGTCGATGGGATACGCTTGTCCAGGTGGTGTAGAAGGCCCGGGGTTAACGCCGAAGATGTTGTTTCCCGGTCACATCATCTTGTCAACAGGGATGAGAGGGTTCTGGCATCAGTACTACTGGACGAAAAATACAGAGGGTACATTGAAAGAAACCTCAGAAGGCATGAATCCGTCAGAGATCTGGAGAAGATCAGCCTCAGAAGGATAAGTTCTTATATGGAGATAAACGAAATATGCTGGGAGGCAAGGGAAGTTCTTGAAAGGGAAAGACCGGAAACACTGGCGCGTGCGGAGAAAATACCGGGAATAAGACCCACAGACCTGCATGGTCTTCTGATATATCTGGGCAGGCAGCGTTCCACGTGAAACACTTCCCTCTTTCATTTCCACCGTTGAGCTCGATGGTCGAAGATATAAACGAACTCAGGGTTAGTGTTGATGAAAGACAGCTTGAGCTTTTCGGAAAGTTTGCGGGGATTCTTCTTGATAGATCAGCCAGAACAAACCTGATAGGACCCGGAGAAAGGGTCAGGTTGTGGAGAAGACACTTCCTTGAGTCAATACAGTATGCTCTACTGCTTGACAGGGACCGGACAGTGGTTGATATCGGAAGCGGTAACGGTTTTCCCGGAATGGTGCTTGCGATTATGGGGTTCCGCATGATACTTCTTGAACCAAGGAGAAAAAGGCATCTGTTCCTTGGCTTCGCGGTATCGGAACTCGGTCTATCCAATTGTACAACAGTACCGCTGAGGCTTGAGGATTTCGATCCGGAAGACGGTGTGAAGCAATTCGTAGCAAGGGCAGTAGCCCCGCCTGCTTCGTTACTCACGAGAATAGGTACAGTTGCCGGAAAAGGTTCTTTGCTCGTGTACAGACAGCCGGAAATATTGGAGAATGAGGAATTTGAAAGTTACATAGAACTCAATTGCCCTCCGCTTGACCGCAGTGGATTTCTGGTGCAGTATCGAGTCTGATTCGGATTACCACCCTTATTGTATATGCAACTGCCTTAGATTAGATAACTCAGTAAAGGAATGTCATGACAGCATCCAGGATAATAGCAGTTGCGAACCAAAAGGGCGGTGTTGGAAAAACAACTACTGTCATCAACCTCGGTGCAAGCCTTGCTATGAACGACTGTGATGTTCTTCTGATAGACTTTGACCCACAGGTGAACGCAACATCAGGATTGGGGATTCGCGAAACTTCAGGGAAGGATATCAGCTCTCTGATTCTCGGAAAATACAACCTTGAGGAAGTTATTCATCCCACAGGAGTAGAAGGACTTATGATGATTCCCGGATCCAGAAGCCTTTCCGGCCTGGAGATCGAGCTCGCGGGAGCTGAATACAGGGAGTATCTGCTTAAGGAAGCTCTTGAAGAAAATACCAGCAGGTTTGATTACGTACTTATCGATTGCCCCCCGTCATTGGGTTTATTGACCATCAACGCCCTGGTTGCTTCCAGTGAAGTTCTTGTTACACTGCAAAGTGAGTACTACGCCCTGGAAGGTCTTTCGCACCTGATGGATACGGTGAGGAACATAAGACAGCTCTGGAATTCCGGATTGAAGATAAACGGGGTTGTTCTTACTATGTTCGATAGAAGGCTTATCCTTAGCCGTGAAGTTGAGGAAGAAGTAAGAGAATTTATGGGGTCAACACTCTTCGACACATATATTCCAAGAAACGTAAAGCTCAGTGAGGCACCGAGTTATGGCATTCCCGTGCTTTTGTACGACGCCAAGTCGAAGGGAGCTTTAAGTTATTTTGATCTGGCCAGGGAGGTGATGAATAGATGACAAAACGAAAAAGAAGAGCGCTTGGAAAAGGTATGGAAGAGATCTTTCCCGGTCTCAGTGACGATGATAAACTTAGCCCAGGGGAAGTTGATATAGAACTTATCGATACAAACCCTTTCCAACCCAGGAAACAATGGAAGAAAGAAGAAATAGGATCTCTGGCGCGATCTATTCGTTCTCAGGGGATACTTCAGCCGCTTGTAATAAGAAGGATCGGAGGAAGGTATCAGCTGATTGCCGGAGAGAGGCGCTTGAGGGCGGCTCATGAAGCAGGTCTTAAAAAAGTCCCCGTTGTTGTCAGGGAAGCGGACGATCAGCAGATGCTTGCGCTTGCTCTGGTGGAAAACATACAACGGCAGGATCTGGGCCCAGTTGAGAAGGCTGAGGCCTTTCAAAGGCTTTCTTCGGAATTTGACCTGACCCAGGAGGAAATGGGAGAAATAGTTGGTATAAGCCGATCATCGGTGGCGAATTTTCAGAGGCTTCTGGATCTTCCTGAACAGGTACTCGATATTCTCAGAACCGGTCAGCTGAGTATGGGGCACGGAAGGGCTTTGCTTGGGCTTTCGAGTAAAACCATGATATCCCGGATGGCGGCCTTCGCGGTTGAGCGAGGTTTATCTGTAAGGCAGGTTGAAGCGAGGGTTCGAAAGCAGAATTCGGGAAAAGGAAAAAGATTAAACAGATCTTCCATAATGGAAACCGCTGAAATAAGAAGCCTTGAGGATAATCTGCAGAGAATTCTAAAAACAAAGGTCCGGATAAGCGGAAGAAAGAAGACTGGTAAAATAGAGATCAGTTATCACAACCTTGATGAGCTGGACAGGATTCTTGCTATTATCAAATCAGGGGCAAATGCCTGATCGAAAAAAGTTGACCAGTATTGACGAAGCGGATATAATCGCTCAAACGTAGAAATGAATGATATTGTTCTATCAGAAGGAATGGAAGGAGAGCTAATGGCACACAAAATTAATGATGAGTGTATTGCCTGCGGAGCGTGCAAGCCGGAATGTCCAGTTGACGCTATAAGCGAAGGAGATAAGTACACGATAGATCCCGACACATGCATAGACTGCGGAGCATGCGTTCCGGCCTGTCCTGTAGGAGCTATAGACGCTCCGTAATTCGGATGTGAGTTTCAAGTAAGTAAAACCGCCTGATGTTCATGCTTCAGGCGGTTTTTCACAGCTTGAAATCTGGCAGATCAGTCTCCTTCATTTCGTCCGCAAGTTCTCTCAACGTAATGCCCCTGTAGTATTTCAGTATTTTGCGCAGTTTTGAAATGGTGTTCCGGCCGGAATTATGGTGCTGTCTGACCCTCTGAAAGAGGTTCATCCTGCTGGAGATATTTATTGAATCGATCTCCCACGGATGAAAATACATAACAGGAGTTCTTCTGGTCCTTGCTACCGATCGAAGCAGCATTCGATGTATGAACCCGGGATAGAATCTGAAATACGCTCCTCCTGCCACGGGTACTTTCAGCCCGGCAATGGATTTTGAAGCAAGAGGAAGTTCTATGATCGAACTCTGTTCTCCATTAAGGTAGAACGGCATTTGGGGAGCTTCCGGTATTCCATAGCGCAGCTTGAACATAGGGTATACGCTGCTATCGTATTCGAAACCCCGCGCAACGATATCGTCAACCGCCCACGAAGTATCCGCCTTCATGGAAAAACTGGGAGCCCTGAAGCCGACAGGAGCGGGAATCGAAAGGGAATCGATCAGTTTGAAGAACCTGTCAAGGTTGCTTCTGAACTTCTTTTTTGTCAGTGATGTAAGCTCAACATGGTTGTATCCGTGGTAACCTATTTCATGGCCCTTGCTGACAATTTTAAGAACAAGTTCCGGATGACGCTCAACAATCCAGCCCAGAAAGAAGAAAGTTGCCTTGGCCTGATGGTCATCGAGGATCTGTAGTATCCTGTTGAGGACACTGTCAATTCTGCTGTTTAATTGATCCCATTTATCGTTTGGGTACCACTTCCTGGCAGCATATGTCTGGAACCATTCCTCCACATCGAATGATACTGCAACTTTTGGACGTTCATTTCTAATACCTGTTATCTTCCCGCCCAGCCACTTGAATCTTTGAATGTCGTTTTTCGAGGGGAATTTATTCATCGTAGCTTCCGCAGATGGATTTGGAAGGAGCGTATAGCCGCCTTCCTCAAGAAGATCAAGACCTTCAGATACTACTTCAGCGGCAAGATGCTTAGTTCTGTCAAGTAGCTGATGCAGAGCAGTATCATCTATTGAACAGTCAATGCTCCTCTGAATCAGAATTTCACCCGCATCAAGCTCCCGAACCATTTCATGAAGTGTTACACCCGGAGTATCTCCGTTGAAAAGCGACCAGAATGTCGGGAGCATTCCTCTGTTTCGCGGAAGTATGGCCGAATGCACGTTCCATGCTCCGAGTCTGGGAATTTTCAGGGTTTTCTTCCTCAATATCTGCGGGCAGGCTAACGATATAAAAACATCCGGGTCAAGTGAGGTGAGATAGTCTCTTGATTTCTTTGAATTCAGCCTGTCAAGAGCAGTATAACCGGCATGTTCCCTCCTGGCAGTCTGCCTGAGGGAGTGTGAGTATCGGGTTGGGAGCAGTAACCCGCCGGATATCTTCAGAGCAGCGAACCTGAACAGTTGAATGAAAAACCCGAAGCAGCCGTAAAGGTTCATATAGCGCCGTATATTCAGAACAGGTTTTGAAATAGAACCATGACCACGGAGAGAAACCAGCGTATACCTGTTGAAAGGCCTTCTCCTGATGATCTTTGCGATTGTTCTGGGAATGTTGAAAGGTTCATCGTCGCATAGAAAAACAACATTGAGCGATGGTGATATCAGTCGTGCATATAGCGAATAGAGGTCACTGACCATCTGGTTTGCAGAGAAGGGCTCGATATCCTCATCTACATGAGCCATCATATCCTTCGTCATGCCGGGAAAGTCGAGTATTCTGTTGACATCAGCAGCCAGAGAATCAATGTCACCCTCTTCGGAAAGAAAACCGTTTCGGCTGTCATTTATCAGTTCATGTATTCCGCCAACATTTGTGGAAACAACAGGAACACCAGCTGCAAGAGATTCCAGAAGTGCTCGGGGAAGTCCCTCGGTACGGGAAGTGATCAGGAAAACATCAAAAGCGGGAAGTATATCAGCGACATCGTTTCTGCTCCCGAGCAGGATGATGTTATCCCTTAATTGAAGCGAATCGATCAGATCCTCGGTCTGTTTTCGGAGGGGGCCGTCTCCAACAAGGATGAAGATGCTTTTGGGCCTTGATTTTATTACTTGAGCAGCGACTTTGATGTAAATATCCGGTGCCTTCTCCGGACAGAATCGCATAACTGAGCCGATTACTTCCGCGTCTGGATTGATGCCCAGTTTCTTTCTGGCTTCAGAACCGCTGCCTCGTGCGGCACGAAACTCATCGAAGTTAACTCCACTGCGCACTATCCTGTAATCATCAAAATGACCTAATCCATGCTCCAGGGCTTTGTCACGGTCTCTGGGGCTTACGCAGATATTGATATGAGCCAGATTAAAGCCTATTTTCTCGAGAGTTACGTAGACTTTTTCCTTAATCGGGTTCATTGAATCGTAGAAAGGCCAGCCATGAGCAGTCTGTACTACAACCACATCTCTGGAGGTGGCAGCAGCTATCCTTCCTAGAAAGCGCGCCTTTGATCCATGTGTATGGACAATATTGTATTTACCCTTGCGGATGACTTTTTTTATTTCGCAAAGAGCCAGAAAATCACTAAGAGGAGAGATGTTCCTCTTGAGATGAGGAGCCGTGATGATATTAAGGTTCCACTTTTCCGCAAGGCCAAAGAGATCCCCCTCTGCAGGCTTCTCGGGACCGGTAAGGATATCGGAATGATATCCTCGCGCGGAAATATCTCTGGTTGAGATGAGAGTGTTGTACTGAGCTCCACCTACCGCGAGTTTGGTAATAATGTGGAGAATGCGAGGCTTTGTTTCCTGCATCAGTCGGTTTTATCCATTGCTCCGTTACCTGTGCCTGATCTGCAGGAGAGAGCGAAAAGGTAGAAAAGTACCAGAATCAGAGTAAGACCTGAATAGAAAAGAGGGCTTATGAAAATGCAACCTATAGCCCAGAATGCGAGAAATGGTACCGATACGCATTTGAAATGATTGCCGATGGACCATTTTTTGTCTGAACAGCATGTAGAAAAATCTCTGAACAGGTCCTCCGAGATGCTGAAAAGTACGATTGAGATAGCAACCAGCACAAGATGAACAACTATTCCCCCGGTAAGGTGATTGCTGTTGATCACCGCGAGAATAGAGGTGAATGCGGGAAGAAAAAGCAGCCCCGTAAGAAGAAAGATCAGCCCGGTAACCAGCATCCGGTCAGGTCCGAAAACAGTATATCTGCTTCTGAGAGTTTTAAGAAGTCGCTGCATCAGTATTCTTGAAAGCCTGAAAAGTCCGAAAACGGTCAGTATTGCGATGGCAACCATCGCATAGTCAATCAGTCTCTGGCCCAAATGCACCTCCTGCGAATGGAATAATCAGCACAATCTAAAAATATAAGCCTATCGCGAAGTCTCTTCAAGCATTGATATCCCGCGTCTGGAACTTGTATCCCGTCAAAGCGAATATACCGGTCAGCACAACAATCAAGAGCGTTGCCGCATTTGAAGATATCGAATGTATCCCGACAGCATTGAGAAAACCAAACTTATTCATCATGATAATTGCAGAACCGGCAGCGATGTATGCCCCGGAGATGGCGGTAAGAAGAGCTATTACCGGTTCCCTGTAAAGATGTACGAGGATACCGCAGGTAAGGGCGATTCCAGCATGAGCTACTCCGGGCACGGAGGGCAGAAGTCCCCTCACAATAAAGAGGCCGATTACAGTTCCTATCAGAAACATCGATAATTTCCAGGCAACAAGCCCAAGAGCAGCTCCCGCTATACCCGCCGCCCATGGTATCCATGGACTCGAAGCGGTTGTCGTGCTCATAACATCTGCCAGAAGTGTCGCTCCCCAGGTGTATCCAATGATAAATCCGAAAAGAATGACTATGAATCCCAGCATTTTCCTTCCAAGAAAACAGAATAACAGGCCAGCGATAAAACTGACGTATGGTAATGCAAATATCTGCGCATCCAGAATAAGATTCATTGCAAACCCCTTTCGGTCAGAAGGTCAAATATCGACTGAATACTATCAATAACGAATTCACTGCTTATATCAAGCCCCCTGTTGTAACAGTTAAGTACCAGTACACTGATGAAACCACCCCTTTCGGCAGCGGTTACACCCTTCTGGGAGTCCTCGAAGACAAGGGTTGACCGGGGCTCGATGCCAAGCAACGAAGATGCCCTGAGGAAAATGTCGGGGGAGGGCTTTTTCTCGAGATTATCTCCTCCAACTATCATCGGAACAGGCGCACCCCCCTTGATGAGGATTTTCTGTATAAGCTTGCGGGGGGTGTTAGATGCGATACAGAAAGGCCAGCGGGACGCTATTCTCTCTGAAGACAGCATTTCAAGAAGCATGGCGGACTGTGGAAACAGAGGAACCATGCCGTCGCTCACAAAACCTTCGTAGATGTTCTTCTGCCGCTTCCTCGCAAGAGGTACGTCTATACTGTCCAGTCCGTACCTTCTGATCTCCCCCTCAAGACCCTCGCCAAGAGAAGACCAGTACTTCCAGTAATCCTCGGGAGAAATTTCATGACCCCATGGCTGCAACGCAATGTTCCATGATCTTCTGAAGAGAGGTTCACTGTCTGCGAGTACACCGTCGAAATCAAAAAGAAATGCACCAGAGGTATCCCACGCCGGGATAAAATTGTGCTCAACTGTGTGTTTCGTCATGCTTTACCACCATACTGCCAAATATGACCTTGGCTGCCGTAAGATCAATATACATAATACAAAAAACGACGGAACTGAGACCACTTCAATCGAATCCTTATAGGATCAATTACACGTATTTCTTAAGAAGGGGTTTCGCATATCAGGGAGGTTCACTTGTTCAAGAATTTCAATGAAATCAGGCAAGCTGCCAGAGGCATTTCGGACGCAAGGGTCGCTATTCCCATGGGACACGACGCTTCATCCATAGAAGCATTGATAACGGCTTTCGAAGAAGATATTGCATCAGCTATAATAGTAGGGCCTGCATCCGGGGTCATGGACACCCTGCGGGAACTTGGAAGAAAACTTCCCGACGGAATCGAGATCGTGAACTCTGAAAATCCCGAAAAAGCCGCGCTGGAGGCCGTAAGACTTGTACGTTCCGGAGAAGCGAATATTCTGATGAAGGGTTTGCTGAAAACCTCTATCTTCCAGAAAGCGCTGCTCGATAAGGAAACCGGTCTGAGAACCGGTCGTATACTCAGCCACGTAGCGGTGCTGCAAGTACCCAGCCTGGAAAGACTTGTTGCAATCTCCGATGGAGGGATGAACATAAGGCCGGACAAAGAAGCTGCCCGGCAGATAGCGCTGAATGCAGCCGGTGTGATAACGAAACTTGGAGCAGAAAAACCTCTTGTTGCTCTTCTTGCAGCTGTAGAAGTGCCGAACGAGAAAATGCCCGAAACGGTTATGTTCGCTGAAATTGCCGCAGAGGGGATTCCCGGTCTGGCTGTAGCAGGCCCTATTGCTGTAGATGGAGCGATGGACCCTGAAGCGGCTGCGATAAAGGGAATTACTGGAGAAGTAGCCGGAAGAGCCAACGTTCTGATAACACCGGATATCGCGTGTGGAAACATTCTGGCAAAGGGACTAATGTACATGTCAGGAGCGGAGCTGGGCGGCCTGATAGCTGGCGCTGCATCGCCTGTGGTTATGCTCTCAAGGTCAGATGTGCCACGCACAAAATTAAATTCGCTGGCTCTTGGAGTGGTGGTATCAGGAGGTAACCATGGCTGATAATGAAAGACTGATTTTCGCGATAAACCCCGGAGGAACATCAACTAAGGTAGGGTTGTTCCGCGAAACAGAGCTTGTTTTTGAGAAAAATATCAGACATCTGCCTGATGAGCTGAATGAATTTGATTCCACTTTCGACCAGCATGATTTCAGGCGAAAAATAATACTTCAGATTCTTGAAGAAGAAGGCTACTGTCTTGGGGACCTTTCGGCTGTTGTAGGGCGCGGAGGCGCGTTCAAACCCCTGCAAAGCGGAACCTACGAAGTTAACGAAGCTCTCGTTGAGGCAATAAGGGAAGGATCGACCCTGCAGGCTGATCACCCATCCAACCTCGGAGCTCTTCTCGCGCACGGTATTGCGAAGGCTGCCGGGATAAAACCTTATATAGTTGACCCAGTGTGTGTTGATGAGATGATAGATGAGGCCAGACTGTCCGGTCTTCCCTCCCTTGAAAGGACCAGTCTCAGCCACGCTCTCAATATCAGGATGGTAGCCTACAAGGCTGCGGAAATGCTGGGAGGGGAACTCAACGAACTGAACCTCGTGGTTCTTCATCTGGGAAGCGGGATATCCGTCACTGCAATAAGAGAAGGCAGAATGATAGACACCAGCCAGGCCAACGACGGAGGACCTTTCAGCCCCCAGAGGGTTGGTTCTCTTCCGACAACAGGTCTTGCGAAACTATGTCTGTCAGGTGATTACACCTGGAATGATATGAAAGTTATGCTTCTGAAGCGCGGGGGTCTTCTGGCGTATACAGGCACCGATCATGTTGGAGAAGCTCTGGACCGGGCAGCGGCAGGAGATAAAGAATGTGATCTGGCCCTGAAAGCGATGGCATATCAGATAACAAAGGAAGCTGGAGCGATGGGCGCGGCGCTTGCGGGAAAAGTTGACGCGGTTGTCATTACCGGAGGAATTGCGCACAACAAGTGGATGACGGACAGACTGGAGCAGAACCTTGAGTACCTCGGAAAAATCATTATCTTTCCAGGAGAAGAAGAACTTGAAGCTCTTATGAGAGGTGTTCTCAGAGTTCTTGATTCCGTAGAAGAAGTAAAAGTGTATTGATAGAAATGAAAGGTGGCAAATGAGGAAGAAGCTGAATACGCTAGAAGAAGGAACCATCCTTCTTTCGGGTAATGAAGCTGTGGCGAGAGGCGCATGGGAGTATGGTGTTCACTTTGCCTCGGCCTATCCCGGAACACCTTCAACCGAAATTCTTGAAACGATCGCTGAAGAGTACGATGAGATAGACGCTCAGTGGGCTCCAAACGAGAAGGTAGGGCTTGAAGTAGTCGCTGGAGCGTCGTTCGCAGGAGCACGGGTTCTATCGGCAATGAAGCATGTGGGGCTTAACGTTGCCGCAGACCCGCTTTTCACACTCAGCTATATCGGAGCGACAGGCGGAATCGTAATTGTATCAGCCGATGATCCTGGTATGCACTCAAGTCAGAACGAGCAGGACAACAGGCTGATAGGAAAGGCCGCCAAGGTTGTCATCCTCGAACCATCAGACAGCCAGGAAGCAAAGGATATGGTGGGAGAGGGCTTGAGGATCTCCGAGGATTTTGACACTCCTGTTCTTCTAAGACTGACAACAAGGATCTGTCACTCAAAAAGCATGGTGAAGGTTGGTCCTCGAAAAGAGAAATCCGTAAAGGGTTACGTGGGAGATATAAAGAAAAGAGTGCCTATTCCCGCCCATGCCAGAGCGATGCACAGCAGGGTTGAGAAAAGGCTCAAGGATATTTCCGCCTGGGGTTCGGAATGTTCTCTGAACAGAATAGAAAAGGGAGATACCTCCCTTGGTATAATTACAAGCGGAATATCCTACCAGTACGTCAAGGAAGTAAGTCCCGAGGCCAGCATACTCAAGATAGGCCTTTCTAACCCCTTGCCATGGAACCTTATAGAGAAGTTTATAAATATGGTGGACAGAGTCGTCTTCGTTGAAGAAAACGATCCCTACCTGGAGGAGAACATAAAAGCCCGGTTCCTTATTAAGGCTGATGGAAAGAACATCATTCCCATTGAGGGAGAGTTGAATCCTGAGATCGTAAGGAAAGCGGTTCACCCAGGTACAACCAGGGAGATAACCTTCAGCGAGATTAAGCTCCCGGCGAGACCTCCGGCCCTGTGTGCCGGGTGTCCCCACAGAGGAGCTTTCTACTGCTTGAGCAAACTTGGCGGCAGTTCAACAGGTGATATAGGCTGTTACACTCTAGGGCTTATGCCTCCCCATAACGCGCTGGAAACAACGATATGTATGGGAGCGTCCATTGGAGTCCTCGCGGGGATAGAAAAGGCTGTCGGCAGGGAAGGAATGGGTAAACTTGTTGCTGCCATCGGTGAGTCAACCTTCGTTCATTCTGGAATAACCGGGCTTATAGATATGGTGTACAACGGGAATACAGGAACAGTTATGATCATGGACAACAGCCTTACGGCGATGACCGGAGGACAGGATAACCCTACAACAGGAAAGAATCTCCGTGGTGAACCCGCTCCCGTTCTTGATCTGGAGAAATTGGTTACAGCCTGTGGAGTCAAGCATATTCGCGTTGTCGATCCGCACGACCTTCCGGAAATGGAAAAGATCCTGAAAGAGGAAATGAACCGTGACGAACTCTCCGTAATTATCACGAAGAGACCCTGCATCATGGCTTACAAGCCGATTCGAAAGGGTGTAGCGGTAGTAGACCCGGAAAAATGTATAAGCTGCAAGCTGTGTATGAAGCTTGGCTGTCCCGCCATAAGCTGGGACGGAGAGAAACCGGAGATCAGCAGCCATCTATGCTGGCCTGATTGCGACCTGTGCGTACAGGTATGCCCTGTTGATGCCATCTCCAAGGATATGGGAGGACAGACATGAAATCCGTAACCAATGTTATCATCTGCGGAACCGGCGGACAGGGAATACTCCTTGCCAGTGAAGTCCTGTGTGCGGCAGCTCTTCTCTCGGGGTATGATGTAAAGAAGAGCGAAGTCCACGGAATGTCCCAGCGAGGCGGAAGCGTTTCCAGCCATGTCCGTTTCGGAGAGAAGATTTACAGTCCTCTTGTGGAAAAAGGGTGTGCGGATCTTATCCTTTCAATGGAGAAGATGGAGAGCCTCAGATGGTCTCCCTACCTGGCTCCCCACGGCAAGCTTGTGGCCTGTGACCTGGAAATAACTCCCATGACTGTTAATACTGGGCACGCGGAGTACCCGGACGTTAACGAAATAATAGAAAGGGAGAATCTTCCTGTGACCCTCATTCCCGCTGTTGAGATAGCCAGGGAACTCGGCAACCTCAGGGTTGTGAATGTCGTACTGATTGGAGCGATCTCAACTCATCTGCCTATCGATGAGGAACATTGGAAAAAGGCCATAGAGGAACGTGTGCCTCCGAAGGCGCTGGAAGTGAATCTTGAGGCATTCCGGAAGGGGCGTGAACTCTTCGGAAATTAAGAAGGATTCACCTGACTAACGCTGAGC
>CAZUYF010000001.1:31698-38698 GCA_964624675.1 uncultured bacterium | reverse complement strand
GGGCCTCGGGCTGTTAATTATGCAGCGGTTATTTTCGGAGGGTTGTCACTACTGTTCGCAGGCGGCAGCCCGGGAGCTGCGCTGCTCACAATCGGCGCTGTTCTTGCAGTTATTCTTTCGGATTCTGCTGTCTCAAGGTTTCTTTTCTTACTTTCTGCAACCGCCATTCTGATCGAAGGAGGAATCGAGGGAATACTTCCTCTTACAGCAGCCCTACTTATCGCTTCGCCCGTTAAAAAAGAAAAATGGCGTGCAGTTATCCTCGCAGCGGGGATCTCCGCAATGCTGATCATCTCCGGTCTACCTTCGATTGAAGAGCATCGTTCTCTTGTTTTGCAGGAACTCATGATTGACGGGAAAGTTCTATGGTCTGCGCAGGCAGAATTGAATCTGAGCATACCGGAATTGATTCTCGAGGCTCCCGGAGTAGATGCTGCCAGCATGACCCTGGAGGTTTCCGGAGGGGGAGTAAGGGATAGCCTTCCGGTGGGCTATGTCTCTTCCGCTGACAGGACCTTTCCTGTATATCCAGGAGAGAATACACTGATCATCGAAGAACCTGAATATCCAGTAACAATCCGGATATCCCGCTCCTGGAAACCCTTTTCCCATCCCGTTATCCATTTTTATTCTGCGGAGGCCCTGATTTGAAAATTCTAAGAAGGATCACTGCAGGCAGATCCGGGATGATCTTCCATGCTGTTTCTTCAATACTGATCTTCTTCATATGGAGGATTACCGGTATGCCTTCCCCGGGATTACTGGGCAGACTAATACCTCTTTCGTGGCTGATAACAGCCTTGCTGTACGGAAAGGGAGGAATTCCAAGGTTATCCATATATCTTCTGGCGGTTTTCACGGTATTCTCTCTATTCTGGACAGTTGATACGGGATTTGAAGTCATCGCGGCCGCATGCGGTCTGATGGGTATATTTCCCGGTCTCCTGGCGCTATCCTCCAGAAGGTTCGGGATAATTCTGGCGCTGCTGCCACTGATTCCCCTGATATTGCTTCTGGTTCCTTTTACCGGCGACGAGCCGCACTTTGCCTCCATAACGGAGAATCTGATCTCTTCCGGTGCAGGCAGGTTCAGCGAATATTCAAGCCAGTTGGGTGATCCGGGTGCAGGTATCACCCATCACCAGAGCTTCTATCCGGCGCTGATGATACCCGGATACCCCCTCTCAGTGCCGGGAATAAGGGGAATGAATATTCTGTACGCCATGGCGGCGCTTGTACTGATGTCGAGGATATTCAGGGATTCAGGTTTAAAAAACTGGAAACAGCTTACCGTACTCGGGTTTATTCTTGTACCCGGCTGCAGTATTCTTGGGCTTGTCTATCCGGGCTGGCTGGCACTTGCTGTTTTCCTCTGGGCTGTTTATGCGCACAGAAGATCGATGAACGTTGTCCCGGTCATAGCCGCTGCATTAGTACTTGTGCTTATAAAATTCCGTTTCATCGGTCTCTCAATAGGCCTTCTTACAGCACTTATGATAGAATCCGGAAGAAAAAGAAGACTAATACTCTCCATAACACTTCTATGCCTTGTTGCCGCGGGTTTGCTCTTTGACCTTCTGATACTTAACGGTCGGATATTCTGGGTCAGATACGGTAATATGGCGTTTATCAAGACAATAATCCTGCAGCCGCTGTACAGAACACCGGAAGTACTCATCGCAGCCGGATCTTCACTTGTCGATATTGAAAGCGGTCTGCTCTGGAAGGCACCATGGGTACTTGCGGGGCTCGCTGGATTGCACCTTCTTAAAAGTGAAGACAGGAGGCTGTTCATCTGGCTTGGCCTGCCAGCACTATTCTATTTTCTCATTCTTGTCTTCTGGAATCCTGCAGAATCGAGCGGTATGCCCACGCCAACGGGCAGGATGCTTCTGCCGCTCATTCCGGTACTGCTTGCATCTCTCTCTTTTGTTATGAAGAGAAAAGGCGCAAAAATACTGATCTGGGCATCTCTCGGTATTTCCGCGGTCCTGTTCACTCACCCTGTTCTCAGGTTTAACTTCGCTGACGGCACCGATTCTCTGGTCAGCAGAATTTCAGGGCAATTCAGCGGGATAACTGAATTTCTGCCCAGTACTGTAAGGCTTTATATCCCGATATTCCTTGGATGGATGATACTCGCTGGAATCATGATCATGCTATTTAAACGCAGAAGCAGATATACGGAATGGACTATTGCCTCAGCCTTTCTGCTGCTCTGCCTGTTTGGAGGGATGGAGAAGAAATCATGGGAAGCTGAGGACATTCCATCGGAATACAGAAACTTCTGCACTATATACCCCTGCGAAATGGATATTGAACTGAGGAAGTTCTGGTTCTTTTCGAGGGAGAAGATGTTGAGACTTGGAAGCCCTGAGGATGCAGTTATACTGCCTGTACCTGAAAATGCAGGAGATTCACTGAAACTGACAGTGTTTTATCGTTCTCTTAACTCCGGAGCGGAATCCGGTATCGAAGTGTCCTCTGGAGAGTGGTCTGATTCAGTATTTGCGGCATCTGAAGTAATGGAAACACCTCGGTGGGTAAGCATTATGAAGGAAACCATTCTTCCTTTAATGCCGGAGAACCTGCAGATTATCAGATCTGAATTCACTATTCCATTGGATAATTGCGGGGGATTCATCCGTATAACGCCTCTTGGTGCGGAAGGCAGGCATGGAAGATATTATGGAATCTATCTTGACAGGATACTTATCAGGTAACTAATTACCATAAAGGAGATCCATTGTCAAAGAAATTCATTATAGGTGTTGAACTTCTGACAGGGCTTGTCATCGGAGCCGCCGCTGCCGCTGTTGCTGTTTCCTTTATAATCGTATTTCTTGTTGATAAGGACCTAGCAGCTGAATCTGGTCATATGGCTACAGCAACTGCATATGCAATAAGCAATTCCATTGGTGTTTCCAATACTTCAGGTGGGTTTGAGAACATTACAGGACCCCTTATTCAGAGCGGAAGCCTCGAAGCTGCAGTGATACTTGATTCTTCGGGGAACATGATAATCGGGGCCGGACTCGCAGCAGAAGAGCTGCCAGTACCCCAGGAGACACGGGGCTGGTACTTCGTTCAGCAGACCCAAACTGATCTGCTCATCGGTGTCAGACCCGGAAAATCGTCGATTTCCACAATATACAGAACGCTGATAATCGGCCTTGCAGCACTTACCGCAGCCCTTGCAGTTCTGGCTTTCTTTACACCCCGATACCTTGCCCGGACAGTCATTCACCCCCTGAGGGAGATTCTTGTTGAGGCGGACCGTTTCAGCAGCGGAAGTGGAACCGATCCGGAAGCTGCAGGGGCTTCTTTTCACCGTCTCGTCGAACTTCTCCACGAAAGAGAGCAGCAGCTGAATGAACTGAGGAAAATAGCTGAACAGAGAGCTGAGAGGGTGGAAGAAAGATCAGGCGCAATATTGTCTGTGCTGGGATCCGCCGTATTAGCCATCGATGGAAACGGTAACCTCTCACTCTTCAACAGGCAGTCAAAAGAGCTGTTCAACCTCAGCGATAATGATATCAGAAAGGAATTTCCATGGGAGAGAACCGCTTCCGGGCATCAGCTTAAACCCCTGATTCTTTCAATGAGCAAGACTGGGAACACATCTTCCGAGTTTCAGATAAGGGATAAGGCTGCTGAAACTGATAGAATGTACAGTGTTGAAATATCACGATCCAGAGCTGATGAGATGGCTCTGCTGGTTACCGATGTAACCAGAATAAGTGAACTGGAAAAGAAAATAGCCGACGAGACAGCAATGGCAGACATCGGGGCAGCATCCGCTGGAATATCGCATGAGATGGGAAACACGCTATGTGCTCTGTCCGGATTTGTAGATCTACTTGCCCGGGGACATTCGGACGAAAGAACATTGAATATTCTGTCAGAAGTAAAAAGGGAAGTTGATTCAGCTCAGGAGAGGATAAGTTCCCTGGGAAATTTCGCAAGATCCCCTGAACCGATTTCCTCTGATCTCTGCAGGGATGATATCGTTTCCATATGCATGGAAGCCTGCAGACTGGCCAGCGATAGATGCTCCGTGAAAGTATCCGTTGACGATATGATTATCAAGGCCGACAGAAGACTCCTGACATCATGTATCTGTAATATCGTGAAGAACGCTATCGAAGCTGATTCATCTTCGGAAGTTGAGATATCAATAAACGGGAAAAATCAGAATCTCATAATATCAGTTGCTGACACGGGACCAGGTCTTTCCATGGACAGGGAAGAAATCTTCAGACCTTTTCGGACAACCAAGAACAGAAGCAGCGGTAATATGGGACTCGGTCTTTCCGTCAGCAGGAGAATAATAGAATCCATGGGCGGTGAACTCAGGGGTGAGAACAGAATAGAAGGAGGAGCTCTATTCACGATTCTGTTCCCGATTCTGAGAAATGAAGGAGGTAAATGATATCGAAAGAATTCTGCTTATCGAAGACAAACGGGCCATGCGTAATATGCTCACAACAGCCCTTAATGAAGATGGGTGGGATGTAACCGCTGTATCTTCAGGAACGGAAGCCCTGAAGAAAATCGAGGTCGGCGCTTACGATATTCTGTTGAGTGATATATGCCTTCCCGGAACTATCGATGGTATGGATATCCTCAGGAAATCCAGGAAATTCAATCTCGGGATACCTGTGATTCTCATGACAGCCTTCGGTACTGTTAACCTTGCAGTTGAGGCAATGAAGGAGGGGGCAAGGGATTTTATAACCAAACCCTTCGATCTTGACGGACTCCTTTCACTTCTGAGACGAAACGTGCACTCTGCAGGTACAGATATCGTAGGGTCCTCTCCCGCACTGTTATCCACACTCAGGAGGGCATCGAAAGGCGCTGAGACAGGTCTGAATATTCTTGTACTGGGTGAAAGCGGGACCGGAAAGGAACTTCTGGCGAGAATGATCCACAGGGAAAGCGCCTGTTCCGATGGACCCTTCGTACCCGTTAACTGCGCTGCCATACCTGCTGATCTTATAGAGAGTGAACTATTCGGGGCTGAAAAGGGCGCTTACACTGGCGCTGATCGAACAAGGGCCGGCAGGTTCGAGCATGCCCAGGGAGGCACCATCTTCCTTGATGAGGTTGGAGATCTGGACACTTCGCTACAGGGGAAACTTCTCAGAGTTCTTCAGGAGCGGGAATATACCAGAGTCGGAGGATCGGAAATCTTTCATACGAACGCCAGGGTTATCTCGGCAAGCAACAGAGAACTAAGGGAGGAAACCGAAGCTGGAAGATTCAGAAAGGATCTCTACTTCAGAATAGGAGAGTTCCCTGTTACCCTGAAGCCGCTTCGAGAAAGGGTGGAGGACATACCTGAACTGGCAATGCATTTCCTCAGACAGTCAGGACACCGCGAAGTGGTCGTTACAGCGGACGCGATGATCAAACTCAAGGGATACAGATGGCCGGGTAATGTAAGACAGCTCAGAAGCATCGTGCTGAGGGCGGCAGCTCTTGCTGATGACCGGATCATCGATGCCGGGATACTGGAGATCGATGAAGTAACTTCAGTCGAAGGGCTTCTTGAAGAATCCGCGAGGGTAGCCAGGCTTCGAGAAGGAGAAATGATAAGAAAAGCATTAAAGGAAACGGGTGGAAACCGGAGAATGACCGCTGAGATACTGAAGGTCAGCTACAGAACTCTGCTTTCGAGGTTGAAGGAGCTTGATATATAGGGGCTTTCCCGGAAATCTGAGGATTTTTTGAGGGCATCAGGAACGAACCGAAACGTAGACATGACTGTTGGTTCTGTTAGAGGGAAGCTTCTGCTTCTGGCATGGCCAGTAATGCTGTCTCACATGCTGCAAACCCTTTACAATCTTGCCGATGCCTTCTGGCTTGGCAAACTCGGGCGCCAGGCGCTTACGGCACCTACGATAACCATGCATGTGGTATTTGTTGGATTTGCCTTTGCCATGGGGTTGGGTGCCGCGGGAACGACCCTTGTCAGCCAGTATAAGGGTGCCGGCATGGAGGACAAGGCAGCACGTGTTGGAGGTCAGCTGCTCGTCCTGCTCACAGGTCTGGGGCTCGTTCTGGGTATTGCTGGCTTTATTCTGACACCTCAGCTTCTGAAACTCCTGCAGACTCCCCCTGATGCATGGAAAATGACCTACGATTACATGCGTTATATCTGGGCGGGAATACCGCTGATGTTCATTTTCACAGTTTATCAGGGAGTCAGCACTGGTCTTGGGGACACAGTCGGCCCCATGCAGGTAAACCTCATCTCGGTAATCCTTAATGTCATACTGGATCCCATTCTTATCTTCGGACTGGGTCCCGTTCCCGCCATGGGAGTTGTCGGGGCTGCTATTGCGACGGTCTTCTGCAGAGGGATTGCCTCGCTTATAGGTGTTTCACGACTCCTTCGCGGAAGGAATGGTTTTCGAATCTCCGTGCGGGATATGAAACCCGACACTGCTACGTTGAAGAAGATTCTTAAAATTGGTATACCTGTGGGCATGGGCCAGATGGGTACGAGCCTCGGTTTCACGACCATGATAGGTATCGTTAATTCCTTCGGAAGCGCCGTGACAGCTGCATTTGGAGTCGGTAATAGAATAATACATATGGCGATGGTTCCAGCCATGGGTCTCAGTCAGGCCAACGCTACGGCGGTCGGCCAGAACCTTGGAGCAGGCAACGTTGACAGGGCTGAAAAATCGGTGAAAAGCTCTCTCCTCCTCATCGGTTTAATTCTGCTGCCTGTCACCGTCTTGATGTTCTTCTTCGGAGGCACTATTTCAAGGGTATTCGTTGACGATCCATCGGTGATAGAACTCGGACGGACCATGTTCAGGATAACAACTCCATCGGTATTCGTGTTCGGATTTCTTCTGGTTATTCTGGGAAGCTTTCAGGGATCGGGGCACACCATGCCTGTTATGGTCCTGAATATGTCCAGACTCTGGATACTGAGGGTACCTGGTGCCTATATTCTTTGCTATGTCGCAGGGATGGGAACCAT
>CAZUYF010000001.1:0-31598 GCA_964624675.1 uncultured bacterium | reverse complement strand
TTCTCGCAGACTTTGAATTCATTTATATATCTGCTCTGTTATCTGAGTATGAACAGGTAAACTGAAAGGAGAATATTCTTACAGTGATAAGAAATATGGAGGAAATGACGGCCTCCGATTATAAAGAAATTGGACTTCGCAGCGGGTTGGAGATACATCAGCAGATAGATACCGAAAAGAAGCTCTTCTGCCGCTGCCCGGTGCTTCCTTATTCAGATGTTTACGATGCTCAGATTCTCCGTCATATGAGACCAACACTATCTGAACTTGGTGAATACGATGGTACCGCTTTGATGGAGTTCAAAACAAGAAAGAATATTACATATCAGATAAACAGCGATACCATATGCACTTACGAAATGGATGATAATCCACCTTTTGAACTCAATCCTCAGGCTCTGGATATCGCACTTGAAATAACGATGCTGCTGAACTGTAAGCTTGTCAGTGAGGCTCATGTATTAAGGAAGCAGTATCTTGATGGATCGATACCGGCCGGCTTTCAGAGAACTACACTTTTAGGAGTTGATGGCTGGATACCCTTCAGGAACAGGCGCATAAGCATCATACAGCTCGGACTTGAGGAGGATGCGTGCAGGGAAGTAAGCGATTGCGGACACGACCGTGTCTATCTGACAGACAGGCTTGGAATACCCCTTATAGAGACTGTAACCGCCCCTGAGATGACCACTCCTCACGAAGTGGCTCAGGTTGCCGTTATCCTCAGTAATCTGGTACGGGCTTCCGGAAAAGTCCGACGTGGGATAGGAGCTGCAAGGCAGGATGTAAACGTCTCTGTAACAGGTGGGTGCAGAGTGGAGATAAAAGGTGTTTCACGAATTCCCACTATACCCCTGCTTGTACATAACGAAGCCTTCAGGCAGGTATCTCTGCTTGAGATTAAACAGGAACTGCTCCGAAGGGGAATAACCGATTCAACTTTCAGTTCCGAATGCTTCGATGTTACTCAGGAACTTGCGGGAACTGCATTCGAATACGCTGCATCAGCGTTGAATAAGGGTTTTGAACTGCGGGCAGTTGTTCTAAGAGGATACCGGGGATTGCTTTCCACTGTTACTCAGCCCGGTCGCACTTTTGCCGGAGAGATATCCGATAGAGTCCGTGTGATCGCATGCCTGGACAGTCTTCCGAATATCGTTCACAATGGGGAAGAAGGTCACAGCTTCTCCGATAATGAATGGGAGAATCTGAAAAAGATAAGCGGCTCGGGTGAGGAAGATTCAATTATTGTGGTCTGGGGGCCATCCGAAGATATTAAAACTGCTGTAAGTGAGATAACCATAAGGGCAAGAGAGGCTATTGACGGAGTCTGCAGTGAAACAAGGCAGTCGTTTCCTGATGGAACTAATGGATTCGAGAGAATACTCCCGGGACCGAACAGAATGTATCCGGACACCGACCTACCTCCGATCACTATTACAGAGGAAATGATTGAGCGCATCGAATCTATTCTTCCGGAAAGACCATGGGAAAGGATGAATAGGTACATTACTGCAGGTATACCTGCCGAATCCGCACGTCAGATGAGTATTTCCGATACGAGATTCCTTTATGATTCCGCTGTCTCGAAGTCCACTTATTCTCCGCGAGTTCTAATGCACTTCTTCCTGAGCACTCTGCATCATCTTAAGAAGAGCGGCAGAGTTCCCGAATTGTCCGGGGACAAATTGATGGAAGTACTTGAAAAAGCTGGTAAGCAGAACCTCTCTATCGAAGTAGCAGCTTTCATTCTTGAGAAAGTATGCGGATCCGGACGATTAGAAATCGATACTGTGATGAAGAACCTGAAAATTCCTCCTAGACAGGAACTGGAAGATACCGCCATCACTCAGATGGATGCAGAGGAGGAATTTGATACAGTTCTGCAGGAGCAGTACTATACCGGGAAGGTAAGAGAGAGGTTCGATTATATACCTTCCGGTAAAGATGTAATAGAAGTGGTTCGTAACGTAATCCTGTCCCGAACCGGTGTTTCTGCATCATAGCAGATCACGCAGGAGGTGATCCCAACTGTCTTCAGATCTTTACAAAGGTTATCGGGGAAAAAGCCTGGAATGTCTAAAAAAATTCGGTGTAGGTGTATGGTCAGATGTTGATATCAAATCAACAAGGGGGGGATTCAAAGGAGTCATTCTCCCCAGGGCGGAAACTGCCGATGAGGAGCACATAGTATTGAAGATACACAACGGTTACAATGTAGGTCTTGGTGTAGAGACCATTGATTCTATCAGAGAACTGGGCAGGAATGAAGCTCATTACAAGATTCCCGAAAAGGAATTCCCGTTCGATGCTTCCAAGCCCAATGTAAAGCTCTTTGGAACAGGCGGTACTATAGCTTCCAGGCTGGATTACAGAACCGGTGCCGTCATACCTGCCTTTTCCCCAGGAGAGCTTTACGGTTCGGTACCAGAACTCGCGGATATCTGTAATCTTAAAACTGAGAAGCTTTACGGAGTCTTCAGTGAGAATATGGGCCCCGAACAGTGGAAGGGAACCGCTGAGGCTATTGGCAGAGAAATAGCAAACGGTGTGGATGGTATCGTTATCGGCCACGGGACAGATACAATGCATCATACCGCCGCAATACTTTCTTTCATGGTTCAGGATTCACCTGTTCCAATAGTTATGGTCGGTTCCCAGAGATCGAGCGATCGACCCTCGAGCGATGCAGCGATTAACCTTATGAATGCCACCTATGCCGCTGCCCATAGCGACATAGCAGAAGTGATGGTCTGCATGTTCGGACCGACAAGTGACCAGTACGGACTTCTCCACAGGGGAACCAGGGTGAGAAAAATGCACTCCTCCTACAGGTCCGCATTCAGGACTATAGGTGATATACCACTGGCGATGGTTGAAAATGGAAAGATCACTAATCTTAAAAAGGACTATAGAAAAAGAGATAAAGACCGCACGGTAAATATCAATACTGCATTCGATCCAAGAGTCTCAATTGTCTATTACTACCCTAATATGAAGCCTGATATCATCGAATCACTTATTGATAACGATTACAAGGGAATTGTTATCGCGGGAACGGGACTCGGACATGTTAACAAACCGCTATATCCTGTACTCAAGAAAGCCTGTGACAATGGTATACACATTTATATGACAGTCCAGACACTGTGGGGATATGTACAAATGTTTGTATACGATACAGGGCGTGACATGATGGAACTTGGTGTAATCCCAGGATCGAACTTGCTTCCTGAAGTTGCATATGTAAAACTGTGCTGGGCGCTTGGCCAGAGCCATGACAGAGAAGAGGTCAGAAAAATCATGCTTACCCCTATTGCGGGTGAGATCACCGAGAGGGAACCTCACAATGGATATCTGATTCTTCAGGGCGGTATACCGGAAGTTGAAGAATTCATAAGCAACTATAAAAGATAATCAGGTCGCGGCCAGAGTGCTTCTGGTATTCCCACTGTTGACCCAGCTCTTCGGGAACGATATTATTGATTTGTGATATACAAATTGAAACAGAACGTACTGTTCAGGATATGCTCAGATTGCATGTGCGGAGCAGTATTTTTGTACATGTTCACCGTTCCCTTGAAAATATTGTCACCTTCTCGAAGGGAGTTCTAAATGAACATTAAAATCAGTGGAAGGCACTTTGATCTGACAGATGCTCTGAAGGAGCATGTTGAACATAAACTGGAAACCATAGATAGATTCTATGATGGTATAAGTGATATATATGCGATACTGGAAGTAACCTCTGGAATCAACCACGTTCATTTAAAGGTGAGAGGCAATCACATCAAACTGGATTCCAAGTCGAAAGCCCACGATATTTATTTGGCTTTCGATGATGCATTTGATTCACTGGAGAGCCAGGTAAGAAAATTCAAAGACAAGATGCATAATCATCCTCACAGAAAAGATTCAAACGGAGCTTCACTGAGCTACTACGTTGCCGCTGAGGAATCGGAGTTTGATGATGGTATTCTGATCGATGACTCAGAACGTATACCGACATTGAAAACCGAAGACGCAATAATGAATTACGAGATCGGGCAGGATGGGAATTATGTGTTTCAAAACACGGAAACCGGTAAGCTCAGTATTGTGTATTTGACCTCCAGCGGTAAAACACAGGTTGTAGAACTGGTGAGAGAACAGAAATAACGGAGTAAACCCTGATGAAAGACATCCCTGACAGGGGGGAGCTTACTGCCTGTAAGCTCTTCGAGATACTCGGTGACCGCCTTGAAATGAAAGCGGTGAACGGAGATATCGGTTTCGAAAGAATAATCGAATCTCAGGACATCAGCCGCCCCGGAATGGCCCTGACCGGATATCTCCATAAATTTCTTCATGACAGATTACAGATCTTCGGTGAGACGGAAATAACGTATCTCGATTCACTTACACCAGAGCTCAGAAAATCCGCGCTTGAATCACTGTTCCAATTCCCGGTTTACTGCTCCATTGTTACCAAAGGGCTTAATCCTCCCGATGAACTTGTTCGCCTCTCCGAATCCAATTCTTCAGCTCTGTTCCGCTCAACAATGGATACCACTCCGCTGATACATGAGCTGCACAGTTTCCTTGACCTTGTGTTCGCACCCCGGACGAATGTGTACGGAAGTCTTGTCGAGGTGTTCGGTGCCGGGGTTCTCTGCACCGGAAGAAGCGCAATCGGTAAAAGCGAGACGGTACTAGGACTCCTGGAGAGGGGTCACAGATTGATAGCGGACGACAGGGTTCATATAAGAAAAATAGGCAATGTGCTGGTCGGAACAGGTGATTCCGGAATGGCGCATCATATGGAAATCAGAGGACTTGGCCTGGTAGATGTCTGCGCATTCTACGGTATAAGATCGGTAAAGGACAGACAGCAGATAAACCTTGAAGTAAAACTTGAGGAATGGTCAAAGGACAACCAGGATTTCGATAGAACTGGTCTTATTCAGAAGATCAGTACGATACTTGATCTGCCGATACCGCTCACGATAATACCTGTACTTCCCGGAAGGAACCTTACGCTATTACTTGAGGTTGCAGTCATGAATTACCTGCTTCTCAAAAAAGGAAGGAATGTCCCCGAGGAGGTTGAAAAAGATCTGATCGCGAGAATAATCATGAAAGAGCTGAAATCAGGGGAAAAGAAAGATCTGGAGGACCTTGTTGAAAACTGAGAAAGCTGAAGTAGTGAACAAACTTGGCATTCATGCCCGACCGGCTGCTCAGATAGTCAAGGCAGCTTCACTATTTGACAGCAGCCTGACCCTGACCGTTGAAGAAGATTCGGTCAATGCGAAAAGTATCATGGGCGTAATGACACTCGCCGCATGCAAGGGGAGTATCATCGAAGTCACGGCCGATGGAGATGATGAAAACGAAGCACTTCAATCCATCATCGAGATCATCAGGAACGGATTCGGAGAGGAATAGAACTGTGAGCATTAGACTTAGCGGTACACCTGCGTCTCCGGGAGTATCAATAGGCCCCGCATTTCTTCTGAACGTAGAAGAAATAAGAGTTAAAAAGAGAACGCTCAGAACGCCAGAAGAAGTTGAAAGCGAGCTGGAACGGTTCAGCGACGCTCTGGCAAAAACGCGGAGTGAACTTGAAAGCATTTCGGATAAGATAAACGATCTCATCGAGGGACAGCAGCTTATAGAGGTTCACATTCTTCTTCTTAACGATCCATCCATGATAGCCGATGTACAGAACCGTATAAGAAATGAACAAGTGTGTGCCGAGTATGCCGTAAGCAGGGTTCTCTACGAAGTGCTTGAACGCTTCAGCGCGATGGCGGACCCGTACCTTCGCAGCAGGGCAGTTGATGTTAGAGACGTGGGCAGAAGACTGATCGCGAATCTTCTGGGTACTGAGCAGGAAGCTCTGATCAATCTGAATAATCCGGTGATTCTTGTCTCGAATGACCTTGACCCGTCACAGACCGCAGGGCTTTCAAGAAAGCAGCTTCTTGGAATAGTGACCGATCTTGGCGGATCAACCTCACACACCGCTATTCTTGCCAGGAGCATGGGGATTCCTGCAGTTGTTGCACTTAAAGATGTAGCCGAGTATGCCGTTCCCGGACAGACTATCATTATCGACGGTATTCATGGAGATGTAATCCTGGATCCTGACGATGATGAACTACGGTACTATTCCGAGCTGATGAAACGTTACAACATTGCTGAGGCGGATATAGCGCAGAATGCCGAAAGTCCTGCCGAAACTGCGGATGGAACCTCGATAGAACTGTCTGCGAATATTGAGTTTTCACAGGAGGCAGATCACGTCAACCGTTTCGGGGGCTATGGAATCGGTCTATTCAGAACCGAGTTCATAAGACTTCTCTCCCCGGAGGCTCAAGACGAAGAAGATGTACATTTCAGAGCATACAGGCATGTATTGGAGACCCTTGCTCCTGAACCTGTAATAATAAGGACGCTTGATATCGGAGGGGATAAATTCCTGGATTCGATCCCTATCATTGAGAAAAATCCATTCCTTGGATGGAGAGGTATCAGAATCTGTCTTGATCGCCCGGAGAAATTCAGTATTCAATTGAGGGCACTGCTCAGAGCTGCAAAGCATGGCAACGAAAAAATAATGCTTCCCATGATCACCGGATACGACCAGGTTCTGGAGGTCCGTGTAATGCTGGAGAATATTGCGGCAGAACTTGACAGTGAAGGAGTTCCAAGGGGAGATATCCCCCCGCTTGGCATCATGATTGAAACTCCGGCGGCAGTGCTTGGCATCGATCTTCTTCTTCCTCATTCCGATTTTGTATCCATAGGCTCAAACGATCTTACTCAGTACACTCTGGCAGTTGATAGAGGTAGCCCGTATGTATCAAAGCTGTTTGATTCCATGCATCCCGCAGTTGTCAGACAGATAGGCATGGTCGCCGATAAATGCAGGGAAGCCGGTAAGTGGGTCGGCATCTGCGGCCTGATGGCCAGCGACCCGTTGGCAATTCCTCTGCTGCTGGGTTTTGGTCTGAACGAACTCAGCGTTCCTATGACACTGATCCCTGATGTAAAAGAGATGATCAGCGTTATAAATATGCGCGAGGCTGAATCCCTCGCTGGGGGAGCGCTTAAATTAACATCCTCTGAAGAGATCAGAAAATACGTTCTCGATTACGTTGAATCCAAATATCCGGAGATCATACTTGATGAGATATACCGGGAGAAAACCGATCGGGGGAACTAAATGCACGCAATAATACCGGTTGCAGGAAAAGGAACGAGGATGCGACCTCTAACATGGTCTGTACCCAAGGTTCTTATTCGTCTGGCCGGTAACACTGTGCTGGGACATATAATCGATAAACTGACTGCTTCGGGGGTAAGCCATATAACGCTGATCGTGGGATATCTTGGCGATGAGATCGTAAAATGGACAAGGGAGAACTATCCTGACATTCAGGTGGATTACGCAGTCCAGGAAAGAATGGACGGACTGGCATCCGCCGTTTACCTCGCGGAACCCATGACCGATGACGGACAAACCCTGGTCGTACTTGGGGATACTATTTTCAGAGCTGACCTTTCCCTTGCATACAACGATGAATCCAACATGATTGCGGTCAAAAGAGTGGAAGACCCGCGCCGATTCGGTGTCGTTGTTCTTGATGGCAGCAGTGTTAAGAAGCTCGTGGAAAAACCTTCCTCCTTCGTCAGCGACCTCGCTATCGTCGGCATTTACGGATTCTCATCCGGATCGGTTCTTATGGACGCTATTTCCAGGCTTATCGCCAGCGGCACCAGGACAAAAGGGGAATTCCAGCTGACTGATGCAATGCAGCTTATGCTGGAAGAGGGCCGCGCATTCGGATGTTTTGAGGTGGAAGACTGGTACGATTGCGGCAAACCTGAAACAGTTCTGGAAACCAACAGAATTCTGCTGGATATGGGAACAGGTTTATCGGCTGGAGACCATCAAAGTGCTGTAATAATACCACCTGTAAGCATAGATGAAGATGTGGAGATTGTTTCTTCGATCGTAGGCCCTTACGTATCAATCGCATCGGGGTCAACAATACAAGGTTCCATCCTCAGCAACAGCATAGTCGGTTTCGGGACAACCCTCAGAAATGTGAATATTCAGGGTTCCATAATAGGTAACGAAGCGGAAATATCCGGTACGGCTGTCAGTATAAATGCAGGCAGTTCATGCAGAATTGAAGTATAAGAATACTGATCGTCCGATCCGCCCGGCAACAGCTGTAATCTATGCCGATTCCCTTTCCAACAGAGGGGGAACAGGCATTTATCTGAAAAGACTCCTTGAAGGTTTCGATCAGTGTAATGCACAAGTCATGGCAATTGTCGGGAGGGAACTTCTAACTCCAGCTGAAGCGCTTTCTTGCACGCAGTATGCCGGAAGTATACGGAAAGTTATCAATGAGAACACAATCCGATCATCCGTCACAGCATCTATTTCTCCCTCGATAATTCATCTTCCAGCCTTCTCCGGCAGAGCACCTTCCGGTATTCCATGTGCTGTTACTCTTCATGATCTGGCATTCTGCAGGAATCCCTCATGGTTTCCACCGCTGAGATCTATCTATTATCGTCTTCACTTTCGGAATGCAGCTCGAAAAGCGGATGTGATCATGGTTGACAGCGAATCGATGGCTATTGAAGCCGGGAAGTACCTTGGAATCGAAAATAAAAGAATAAGGAGAGTCTATCTTTCAACCGATTCTTTTATGACCAATCCCGATGCTTTTCGAAAAACCTTCTCCCTGAAGGAAAACTACATTGTATTTGCTGGTACTATCGAACCAAGAAAGAACATTACAGCATTGCTTGATTCCTGGGAGATCGTGAAAAGATCCCATACCGATCTCCACCTTGTAATCGCAGGGAGATGGGGCTGGGGGCCTGCTGCACTCCGGAGAAGGCTTGCCGATACCGAAGGTGTACTTCTGACTGGACCCCTTTCGGAAATAATGCTGAAAAGCTGCATTTGCGGAGCGAAGCTTCTTGTTTATCCATCTTTGTACGAGGGTTTTGGGCTGCCTCCCCTTGAAGCTGCATCAGCCGGAGTTCCTTCGGTAGTTACTCCGGCTTCTGCGTTGAAGGAGATCTATTCAGGGATCTCCATAATTTCTGAAGGTTTTGATCCCGATTCAATCGCCGAATCGATCCTTCAATCCCTTGAAAGTGAGCATAACGCGGAAGAACTCAGAGATTTTGCATCGGGATTTTCAATCGAACGGATGACCGGAGAGGTGCTTAAGGTGTACGAAGAGTTCGGAACATGAGAATACTGCAGGTTTACAAAGACGTCCACCCGTTCGTGCGGGGTGGGATCGAAAGATACATACATGATCTTTCACGGTATCTTTCCACCCGGGGACATGAGGTCGATGTACTTGTTGCCGGTAGCGGTGTTTCAGAGGAAGTTTCCGGATTCAATGTGATAAAGTACCCCTGTCTATGCAGAATCCTCTCAAACCCGATATCCTTGCGTCTGCGAAGGATACTTAAAACAACTCCCGCTGATGTACTGCATTTTCATCTTCCTCTTCCTTCAGCTGTTGCAGCCTGGATGCTTGCGGGACGTGATACTCCCTACTTAGTAACTTATCACAGCGATATAGTCAGACAGGCATTCTTTCTTCCCGTGTACGGCCCGCTTCTCAGAAGATTCTTGAGAGGTGCTGTAAGGGTCATAGCAACATCGCCTGCCTACCGCGACACATCAAAATATCTGTCGGTACTTGAGAATACAGAGGTGATACCTATCGGTTCAGATCTTGAAGTATTCAGACCCCCGGATAAGGTGGAGGAGGGAGATTACGTTCTCTTTGTAGGAAGATTCCGGAAGTACAAAGGCATCGAAGTCCTTCTGGATGCATGGAACGAATTCCCTGAGCGAAGACTTCTCATGGTCGGTGGGGGTCCTCTGGAGAACGATGTACGCAGGAGAATCCAGAAGGAGAATCTCAACATTCTTATCGTGAGCAACCCATCGGATCAGGAACTTGTTGAATTATATCAGCAGGCCAGATGCCTTGTTCTGCCATCAACATTGAGAAGCGAAGCTTTCGGAATGGTCCAGACCGAAGCAATGGCATGCGGTATTCCTGTCATAAGTACAGCGCTCCCAACGGGAGTCCCCTGGGTTAACGCTTCCGGTGTATCCGGACTGGTCATCCCACCAGGTGATTCCGGTGCCCTCGCTGATGCTGTGCGAAAACTTGACGACCCTGTTCTTCGTTCAAAGCTCGCAGATGGTGCACTGGAAAGGGCGGAGCGCTGCTTCAATGCTCCAGAGTTATTTGCACGTGTAGAATCTCTTCTCGAAGGAAGCAGTAGATGCGGAAATCAGCTGAAGAGAGAGTAAACCGTCTCAGAATTGAAGTCCTGCTTGTAATCCTGGCAACAGGTGCAGGCGTTATAGAGAATCTTATCCCCAGACCATTTCCATTTCTTAAACCGGGCCTGGCCAATGTAGTTACTGTTGCAGCAATTGCTAAGTATGGTTTATGGACAGGTCTGAGGGTTAATATCCTCAGATCGACTGGCGCAGCATTATTCATCGGGACCCTTGCGACACCAACGTATCTCCTTTCTCTTTCCGGAGGAATTGCATCAGCGCTTGTAATGGGGAGTGTTAAAAGGATATTTTCCGTTACCGGAATGTCAGTTGCCGGGAGTCTGGGAAGTCTCTCTGTACAGCTGCTGACAGCTTCTCTGCTGCTCCCGGGGCTTCCTGTTGCCAGCCTTGTCCTGCCTCTTTCAATATGGGGTACCCTTTCAGGAACTATTACTGGTATTGTAGCTATTGTGTTATTGAAAAAGGGCTTTCCCTGGATTCATAAATCAGGGGTTGATTCAGCAAGTTCGCTGGAATAGATTACAATTGCTGGAGGAGAATTGCTTCACAATCGCTCTACTGCCTTCTGGATAACCATATCATTCTTCGGAATGATGACAGGCACTGTATTTGGAGAAGCAATAGCAGCTCTTCTCCCTGAATCTTCCACTGCTCTGAGATCATTCTTTGGAGGAGCCCTGGAATTTTCAGTAGGACCGGTCGGGTTTGATCTGATCGTGTTCAGGTTCGCTCTAGAGGAGATTGCTTTCAAGCTTAATCTCATGAGTTTTGCAGGACTGATGTTTGTAGGTTATCTTTACCGCTGGTTCTGATCTGGGGACTGCAGAGAGGAGATATTATGATGTTTCGTCCTGGTACCGGTGAGATAATACTAATAGTCGTTGTTCTTCTACTCCTTTTCGGGGCAAAAAGAATTCCGGATCTGGCCAGATCGGTTGGTCAGGCTCTGCATATGTTCAGAAAGGGAATGAAAGAAGGTATTACGGATATAGATATAGATGAAGAGGATTCTGGAAACGGGGAAAATACGGATGGCCACAGTTAGCTACAGCTCAAGAGAGATCGATTGCAAATTAGTATACGCAGGACCGGGATTGTCTGGTAAAACAACGAACGTTAAGTTCATCCACAGTCAGATACCTTCCAGTGACAGGGGAAAACTGATTTCGTTAGCTACAGGTAACGAACGAACCCTGTTTTTTGATTTCCTTCCCATCAACACCGGTTCGATCTACGGATTCAAAGTAAGGCTCCATCTCTACAGTGTACCAGGACAGGCAATGTATACGGACAGCCGTCAGTTGATTCTTCAGGGTGTTGACGGCATTATATTTGTCGCCGATTCCCAGAGGGCAAGAATGGACGCGAACATTGCGAGTCTTCGTGATCTGAAGGATAACCTCAAGAATACGAAACGAAAGGGACTCAGCCTTGTACTCCAGACCAACAAGAGAGACCTTCCGGATATTCTTCCAACTGATGTCATAAGAAAGAGACTCGGTCTCGAGCGAGTCCCGTGTATAGAATCCATCGCCACGGATGGCACAGGTGTGTTCGAAACACTGCGGAAGGCAAGCCGTATAGTTATGCGAAGACTGCACCGTCAGTTCTCACTTGCCCTGGACGAGAAGAGAGGCTGAATTGAACAGCAGCAGGATGGTCGATCTTCTTCTTGTAAGACTTACAAGGGAAGATGAAAAAATTAAAGTAATAGACCTGCTGATAAGTGAACTTGGGATGTCCCAGGAAGAGGCTAGGGAAAAGGTCGATAGTTCTCCCAACATTCTCTCTGAGGGTGTTGAAATGGAGCAGGGCAGAATACTTCAGGACAGAATGTATCCATTCGTAGACCTTCTCCCGAGGCATTACGATGGAAACTCCGCAGTTCCACCTGAAAAAGAGAGTGAACCTGAAGAAACAGCCTATGAACTGAATACAGAAGATAGCACTCCCATTGAAGAAACAAACGAAGAACCGCATACAGAACCTGAAGAAGTAGATGAAATCCTGTACAATCAGACATCATTACCTGAAGAGGATCAGGAATTCCAGGCTTTCGATGCTGAAGATGACGATTCACTTATCATTACCTCAGCTTCCGAGGAGATGCTGAATATAGAGCGCTGTCACATCTGCGGCAGGACTCCCACAGGAAATCAGAAACTTGCTCCCTGTCAAATATGCGAGGAGCTTACCTGTTCGGATTGTTATAACAGAAAGCATCATGTATGCGAGAAGTGCGCTAACGAAGGAAGAGCTGTAGACCGTCCGCTGGACTCTATACCGCAAACAAGACTGGAAACCAGCCTCCTCCCGGAGAAAGCACAGGAATCGACGAAAACAAAACACAAACCTGCAAAAACCGGGAAAATATCAAGGGTTTCACTCATTGTTATTATTCTGACATTACTGGTTCTTGTTGCTGCTTTTTTTATACTCGATCCGATGCATCTCCTTTCTGCAGCGGATAACGACACCGAGGATACGGTAAATGGAACTGCGGATACTACAGAGGTAAATCCGATCGGAGTTCCTGATACAACACATATTATAGAAGTTGATACAACCATTACCCCAGATGATTCATCACTGGTGGCGGATACATTAGTGTCCATAGATTACATTTCTCTGACGGCTATATCTGTGCCAGATTCCCTCTTGATGACCCAGGAATATTCCCTGCCCAGAACTGTTAGATCCTCACCGATTGCCGGTCTTACGATTCTAACCGATTCACTGCCTTTCATTGCGGAAATTATTGGTCAGCTGGCATCGGTTTACTCCATAGAGTTCGACGGAGTTTCGCTTGTCAGAACAGGCGATGGATTTGAAATTCTTTTATTGTCCATAATGCATCCTGAACCGGCGGAAAAAAGAACGGCTCTATTGGGGCATCTCGGCTTACTGCTCGATTCCACAGTGGTTGACCAGATGGTTCTGTACTACAGAGAAAACCAGTATTATGATGCAGTTATGTTCACTTTCACAGCTGACAGTTTCTCTGTTCTTGCTCGATCCAACAGTCCTAACATCCTTCAGAGGAAACAGGCGTTTCTGCCGGAAACAACCGAACTTATCACCGGTAGAATCTTCGACTGGATGACAGATCTGAACTGATCATGTACCTTTCGGTATATTCCTCGATAAGGCAGTATTCCCTCTACATTTTACAATCACGAAAGACGTATGAGTAAGAAAAAGAACCTAGTAATCATAGAATCACCAGCAAAGGCCAGGAGCCTTCGCGGCTATCTAGGTGACAGTTACGAAGTAGTAGCTTCAAACGGTCATATTAGAGATCTTCCGAGAAACTATCTGGGAGTTGATGAAACGGCCGGTTTCAAACCCACCTATACGATAATGCCGGAAAAAAGAAAAATCGTAGCCAATCTCAAGAAGATAGCAAAGGGATACTCCAGGATATATCTTGCTGCCGACCCTGACAGAGAGGGAGAAGCCATCTGCTGGCATCTGTCGCAGATACTGAATAGAAAAGACGTAGTTTTCAAAAGACTCAGATTCAATGCGATAACCAAAGATACCATTTTAAGATCACTTAATAAACCGAGCTCCATCGATATGCAGCTCGTGGACGCTCAGCAGGCAAGACGAGTAATGGACAGGCTTGTGGGTTACAAGGTCTCGTCATGGCTGCAGAGGATCATGGGGAAGGGTAAGAGCGCCGGAAGAGTTCAATCCGTGGCTCTGCGGATGATTCAGGAGCGCGAGGACGCTATCAGCAGCTTTCTGCCGGTTGAATACTGGCTGATCGATGCGAAATTCATCCAGGGAGATATTCCCTTCAGCGCTTCACTGTGCCGCATCGATAAGAACATATCATGTAAACCGGGCAAATCTCCAGGTTGTGAGGATGAGGCCTGCCGCATCATCGAAAGGATGAGTGGGACCGGTACAAACTGGGAAATAGTGAAAGTAGCATCCAGAGATAAATCTGTGCAGCCTCCTCCGCCGTTCATCACAAGCACACTTCAGCAGACTGCCTCAAACAGGCTCTCTTTCTCACCATCGAGAACAATGTCGATCGCACAGCAGCTTTACGAGGGAATATCAATTGGCAGCACAGAAAGAACGGGACTTATTACATACATGCGTACCGATTCAGTTCGGATGAGCCCAGAAAGCCTGAAGAGCTGCAGGGAGTACCTCGCGGAAAAGTACGGATCCGCCTCACTTACTCCAAAAGTGCGAAGGTACAGAAGCTCAAAGGGTTCACAGGATGCGCATGAAGCCATAAGACCTGTTGATATCAGGCTTACACCGGAGAAACTGGAGTCCATCCTGACACCTCCTCAGTTATCATTGTACAGGCTTATCTTCCGTCGCTTCGCTGCAACGCAGCTTAAGGACGCGATAATCAGTAATACCACTGTAACAGTATCCGGTGCGGGGCTTGAATTCAGTGCTATAGGGGAAGTGCTCCTGGACAGCGGTTTTTCTGCGATTGATCCGGCATTCATCAAGACAAAGAATCAGTTACCGAAATTATCGGTGGGAGAAGTTCTGCTGGAATCCTTCGATAAGGAGCAGAAGTTTACTTCTCCGCCTCCGAGGTTCTCGGAGGCAAGACTTGTAGCGGAAATGAAGAAAGTCGGCATTGGAAGACCCTCAACATACGTAGCCACCATTAATACACTTAGAAAAAGAGAATATGTCGAAAAGGATGGAAAAGTCCTCAAACCTACTGAGCTTGGAACCACCAGTATACGTATATTGATCAAGATGTTCCCACACATTTTCAAGGTGGATTTCACAGCGAGAATGGAAGAACTCCTCGATTCGGTCGCGAAGGGTACTGAAACCTATCATGGTGCTTTGAAGCAGCTGAGTCTGCCGCTTGAATCCTCATTGCAGATGGCTATGAAAAACACTGATAATTTCAGGAATGAACTGCAGGAGGAAACGGGAGAGACATGTCCCGAATGCGGCGCCCCTATTATCATCCGATGGGGAAGATATGGAAAATTCAAAGCCTGCACATCCTTTCCAGGATGCAGGTACTCCAGCCCCCTTGAAGAAGATAATTCATCGGAATTCGAAGGCAGAAAATGTCCTGAATGCGGCGGCAGCCTCCTGCAGAAAACTGGAAGGTACGGAAAATACCTCAGCTGCGGAAACCATCCCAAATGCAGGCATACCGAACCTGTTCCAACTGGAGTTCCTTGTCCTGCACCAGGATGCAGCGGGGAACTTGTTGAGAAAAAATCACGCAAAGGAAGGCTATTTTATGCCTGCAACAGATATCCTGAATGTAAATACGCAGTCTGGAACAGGCCGATTGACAGGGCATGTCCAAGGTGCGGTTTCCCTATATTGATCGAAAAGAACAAGAAGAAAGGTATCTGGTGCCCCGAATGCAGGAAGAAAATAGAGACCTGATCGAGGATTTCTGCAGAGATCTGTTATACGGCCGAAGATTCTCGAGTAATACTGTTAAGGCGTACAAAGCCGATCTGTATAGATTCATTAACTGGCAGCATGCGCTCAGTGTTCTTGATGGTTTTACACTGACTGAACTAAGAGGATTTCTTCGGCATGAAGCGTCGAGAGGGCTCGATTCAAGGTCTCTGGCAAGGGAAGTATCATCTCTCCGAACATTCGGGAACTGGCTGCTTGAAACCGAAAGACTGCTCTCCGGCAATCCTGCAAAGCTGATTGCCATGCCTAAAATGCCCGTCAGTCTTCCGGGATTCCTCAGTGTTTCCGAGGTTTGCCTTGTTATCGAGAGCTACGATGAATCCACTGTTCTGGGCAGACGGAACCGGGCCATAGTCGAATTACTATATGGAGCAGGGCTCCGAGCATCCGAAACCGCTTCGGCAACCCTGAGCGGGTTGGATCTGAAAACAAGAGAGATAAGGATCATGGGTAAAGGTAAAAGAGAGAGGATAGTTCCACTTCCTGAGCTGACCTGCAGATCACTTCAATCATGGATTAACAGCAGAAGCGAGCTGACAGCTGATTCTACTGATGATCCCCGAACTGTATTCGTAAGTATCCGCGGAAGAAAGCTTGACCCCAGAGATATCCGGCGTATTGTTGCATTTGGAGTGAAACATGCTGCACGGGCAGTGGGAGCATCGCCGCATACTTTCAGGCATAGCTTCGCGACTCATCTCCTTGATAATGGAGCTGATCTGAGAGCTGTTCAGGATATGCTCGGGCATGCAAGTCTGTCGACAACCCAGGTCTACACTCACCTGACAATGGAAAGATTGAGAGAAGCGTACAGGAAAGCACACCCCAGGGGGGAAGAGTGACATACAGCATCGAAGATATCAAAAGAATAAGGATCGATAGAATCATATCCGTATTGGTCGGGCTGACAGCCCTGGTAACCTATCTGATCACACTTGCTCCCAGCGTGAGTTTCTGGGACAGCGGGGAGTACCTGACTTGTGCCTGGACAGCAGGGGTTCCGCACCCGCCAGGTGTTCCACTCTTCGTTCTTCTTGGGAGATTCAGCACAATTCTCTTCTCTTTCATTCCTGCAATTGCGATAAGGGTCAATCTTCTCTGTGCTCTTGCAGGTGCTTCCACACTGGCAATTCTTACCCGTCTTGTTCAGCGGTGGGGGAACAGAATGGGCTTTTCACCCTCCTGGTACAGGCCTATGTCCGTTCTTGCCGGTTTGATCGCTGCTTTCAGTTACTCTATCTGGCGCAACAGTAATGCAACTGAAACGTATGCTACGGCATTGCTGCTGACATTTATTATCATGTGGGCTTTCGACTGCTGGATAGAGAAATACGCCGAGAAAAAACATGAAAAAGGAAAGAAAGATCATGGCGGCTGGGGTGAGGCCAGGTACCTTCTTCTCATATCATACCTCTTGATCCTTGCAATTGGAAATCACGGCAGCGTTCCTTTCGTTACAGGTCCCCCGATACTCCTCATGTTCATTATCTACGCCTTAAGGAAAAAGACAGATATATGGAAACGGTCATGGTTTGTACTGACAATTGTCGGTCTTGTGCTTCTCGCTTTCAGCATTCATCTCTATATGCCCATCCGAGCGATTCAGAATCCGGAGATAAACGAAACAGATGCTGAACACTGGTCCAATTTCGAGAGAGCTTTCACCCGTGAGCAGTACGGCAGTACATCTATACTGGACAGGAAGGGCCCGTTCTTAGACCAGATGAAGTTATACATGAAATACCTTTCCTGGCAGTCTGGAAGAGTGGATGACGGATGGGACCGTTACCTTGGTGATACTGCGGGTTCAGCCGCTTCAATGGTAATGAAGATAATACTGATATTCGGAGCAATATACGGACTTGTAGTGCTGGGCATTAAGAGGCCAAAGCTGCTTCTGTATCTCGGAGCTCTGTTTCTTATGTCCTCCATTCTCTTCATATTCTTCATACTAAATTTCAAGACCGGGCTTGAGGGGACAACTCTGGGTGAAGTAAGAGAGAGGGACTACTTCTTCGGTGCATCTTTCGCCCTTTTCGCCATATTCTCAGGAATTGGACTGGTTTCCGTATTCAAGGATTTCCTTTCGGAGAAATCCAGACTGGTCTGGGTTACATTACTCATACCCATGGTATCCTTCGGAGTTAATTTTTACAGATGTGACAGATCGAAATCCTATTTCGCACATGATTACGGTATTAACCTTCTTGAAAGCTGTCCTCCAAACGCAGTTCTCATAACCAACGGTGACAACGATACATTCCCACTGTGGTTCGCCCAGGGAGTCCTGGGAGTGCGCAGGGATGTTATAGTAAGCAACCTGAGCCTGATGAACACGAACTGGTACGTTCAGCAGCTGGTGGAAAAGGATCCTCTGCTTCTTAGTTTTGATGATCTGGGACTTATCGATTCTCTGCATCCTGTCTATATCTGGGGTCCCCATTACTTCCATGTTGGAATGAATGGCAGTGCTGTTTCATCACCCGTTGACGGGCAAATACTCCGTACAACCTTCGATCAGGCATGGCCATGGGCAATCATTGAAGATGAAATGGCCATTGCGTTGCACACGGAAGGCTTCGCGAATCAGGGTGCGCTTACAATGCAGGATCTCGTTCTTCTGAATATGATAAAGAACAAACCTGTTCACGGACGTGAGATATACTTTGCAGGTACTGTCGCGCCTGAAAGCCGGCAATTCCTTGAGCATTACCAGGAGATGGAGGGTATAGCATTCAGGATAACGGATTATCCGGTTGTCGATGCAGTTAACAGCGCCAGGGGCTGGCAGCTGATGGAAAGCTACCGATTCGCCGGGGTTACCGATCCTTCCGTTTACAAATGCGACCAGGCAGTGCAGCTCCTGAAGAATTACGTTTCAGCGTATCACAGGCTTGCCCATCAATACCTCGCAATGGGAGAGCCGGATAGTGTACGCCTGGTTCTTGACAGGGCGGAACAGCTGTTTATTACACTCCCGGACGAATGGGCTGAAGTACTGCCTTCCAGGGCTATGATAGTAGGAAAACTCATAGATGGGCTCTACGGGCCGCAGGCAGCTTCGGATACTCTTCTTGCCCTTGCCGATCAATCACTGAATGCAGCCAGGGAAACGGGTAATCAGGAGCTGATGCAGCTATCTCTTTCAATTGCCAGTATGGCCACCAGCTCGGACGACACTTTCGGGTACAGGCGTAAGATTGAGTACAGAAATCTCTTCGATGTTATTGATAATGGTTCCATTCCATTCGCCTGGATGAGAATTGAAGTATCTCTGATGTTCTCCGATTTCATAGGGGCATGGAACGTACTGGACAGTATTGAGATTACCCAGGCCCCGCATTCGGCGGAACTGGATGAGGTGGCGCGGAACACTCTGGAAAATATTATGGATAACTCCAGAATGGGCTTCAGGGTCAACATTTACGATACTGGTTTGTACCTGTTCTTTGAATCCATCGAACAGAATACATCCTCTGACCTTGAGCTGGGCGATAATGCGAACGCGGGAACGATTATCGAAGGTATGATAGAGCTGGCATCCCGCGAGCATATCATGTCATCAGTATCCGCAGGCCTTGTACTGTCAGAGTACATCAGCGATCAGGATGAAGCCCGGATTGTGTCAGATTTCGCCTACAGACTTCTCGAAGACGATCCTGAGGTAACCCGGGAATGGACCGAATGGTATACGATTGAAGATAACAGGGTTTCCCCCGAGGCCCTCGCATGGATGGCTGCGAAAGGGGGAAGGTACTTCCTTGTGTATGCCGCACTCAGTAGAAGCAGCTATGTTTCCGAATCGACTCTCTCAGAAATACTTTCTGATCCCGCATCTTATGCAGGATCCATACCAGACCCCGGTAGAGGTGCCGGCAGATACTCGTGGGTCAATTCACTTGATGGAGGATCATGATCGAAGATATTCACGCAACAACCGTAGTGGGGATAGTCCGCAACGGCAAAGCTGCGATGGCTGCGGATGGCCAGGTAACCCTGGGTGAAACAGTGATAAAAAGTACTGCAAGAAAGATAAGAAAGCTCTATTCAGGTACTGTTCTAGTTGGTTTTTCCGGCACCGGTGCCGATGCTTTCGCCCTGGTTGAAAGGCTTGAAGAGAAACTGGAGACAGCCAGAGGCAATCTCCCAAGGGCAGCTGTAGATCTGGCACGCGAATGGAGAGCTGATAAGTATCTGAGACAGCTTCAGGCTCTCATTGCCGCAGTTGACAGAGAGCATGCACTGCTCATTGGCGGATCCGGGGAGATTGTTGAAGCGGAAGATGGAATTGTTGCCGTAGGCTCAGGACAGCCGTACGCTCTGGCAGCCGCCAGGGCACTGGATGCTCATACAAAAATGGGACCGGCAAGAATCGCAGGGGAGAGTATTAAAATTGCATCGAAGATATGCATCTATACCGGCGGAGATATACAGGTCGAGGAGCTCAACTGATGCAGAGAGACCTTACACCAGCTCAGATCGTGCAATGGCTTGATCGCCACGTCATTGGCCAGAACAACGCAAAACGTGCCGTTGCAATTGCTCTTCGAAATCGCTACAGAAGAAGGAAAGCATCCGAGGAGATAAGATCGGAGATATATCCCAGCAATCTGATAATGATGGGACCTACAGGCATAGGTAAAACAGAGATTGCAAGAAGACTCGCAAATCTTACAGGGGCACCATTTGTAAAAGTCGAAGCAACTAAATACACCGAAACCGGTTACGTCGGCAGGGATGTTGAATCGATGGTCAGATCTCTTGTTCGTCATGCGGTCAACATTGAGGCGGAAATAGCAGCCAAAGAACGTCAGGGGCAGCTGAAAGACGCTGTAGATACTAAACTGGCTGAAGCATTGAGGAAAACCGGCTACGATTCGATGACCACTAGCGAGATAGTTCGAATGCTGGATAAAGGGCTCCTTGATGACACTGAAATTGAACTAATCCTGCCTGAGCATATGGCGCATATGGAGATACTGCCGCTTGTGCCGGGGGGTGGTTTTGACAATCCCGCAGGTGAGAACCTGAAGAAGCTCATGCAGAAAATGGTTGGCGGCAGACGAAAAAGAAAGAAGCTGACAGTTAGAGAGGCAAAGGAACGACTCCAGGAAGAAGAAATGAGAAGGCTCCTCGAAGGCAGTGATCATATTTCAAGAGGTCTCTGGCTTGCCCAGGAGGAAGGTATAATCTTCATTGATGAGATCGATAAAATAATAGGTTTCAGCGAAAGTAAGGGACCTGAGGTTTCCAGAATGGGTGTTCAGAGAGATCTGCTTCCTATCGTTGAAGGCTGTACAGTTCAAACCCGATACGGTCCCGTCAAAACCGACCACATTCTGTTTATCGCAGCGGGAGCCTTTCACGGATCCAGCCCTTCAGATCTTATACCTGAGCTTCAGGGACGATTTCCGATGAGGGTCGAACTTCATTCCCTTTCAGAGGATGACCTGTTCCGTATCCTTACTGAGCCTGAAAACTCGCTTCTTAAACAGTATTCGGCTTTGCTGGAGGCTGACGGTGTTAAACTGAGACTGTACAGAAAGGCGGCACTCGAAGTCGCAAGAGTTGCAAACTATCTTAACGAAGAAACCGACGATATCGGAGCAAGAAGACTCAGGCCGGTATTAAGTTATCTTCTGGATGAGCAGCTGTTTGGGGCACCTGACCTTGTCCAGGGTAATGTCAATATTACAGGCACTAAAGCTTCGGTGATACTACTTGACCTTGCTGATCGAAGAGAAGATGGTAATTATATACTCTAAGTCTGCAATAAGAAATTATTTCTAAAAGGGGATAAATGCACCGATCTGTCAATGAGGTAGCATACAAAATCGTATATTATGGTCCTGGTCTTTCAGGAAAAACCACTAATCTGCGAAGGATCAGAGACATAATTGGTCCTGAACATCGCGGAAGGCTTGTAACACTCTGCACCCGGGGCGAGCGAACGGTATTCTTTGATTTTCTTCCAATCAATTTTGCCTCCATCGGCAATGACAGAGTAAGACTTCACCTCTATTCAGTACCCGGACAGGCCTATTACTCACTCAGCAGAAGAGTAATACTGGACGGTGTTGATGGTATTGTTTTCGTGGCGGACAGTCAGATTGAACGGATAGACGCTAGCGTTGACAGTATAGAGGATCTCGAGACAAATATGGAATCTTACGGACTTGAGTTATCCTCCATTCCGACAGTCCTTCAGTTCAACAAGCGCGATCTGCCTTCAATCGCATCAAAAGAAAAGATGGAGAAGCTTCTCAACAGGTACGAATGGTCAAGTATTGAATCGGTTGCCATAGGAGGAGCAGGTCCAGTTGAAACACTGAAGCTTATGGCTGCAAAAATAGCAAAACAACATGCTGGCCTCCTCTGAGCGTGTCCTGATATCATCCATCAGATCTCAATTCTCAAATTGTTAGCCTTTTCTTTGTAATGTCAAAGAGAATAAGGAATATTCTGGTTGTTTCAGCATTGATCAGTGCGGTTACCGCCGGGTTTCTTTTCAGATCCTGGTTCGCAAGGGAGATTATGCCTCCCTCGCGCAGAATGCAAACCGAAACAACTCAGTCCTACAGGTATGCGAAAATGATCTCAGAGGATGGCTGTATTCCACGCCAGGACACACTCGTGATGCATCCTGAAGGGATGATTACATCCGAGAATTCTATTTTTGAAGAGTACATAGCCGGGGGAATTCATAGAATAACTGGAGGGGATTTTGATTATTTTATAGGAATCTTCTCTCTTCTATTTCCCCTGTTAACCATTCCTTTTCTATACCTGTGGATGCGTGCTGCCGATTACACAATCACATCAGCACTTGCAGGCTCTGCTCTTTACGCCTTTATCTTTCCAGCACTTCTACGGGCCAGAGGTGAATCATTCTACCGGGAAACGGTAGCACTACCTTTGCTGGTATCGCTTGCATGGCTTATTGAAAGGGCTGTTTCGGATGGAAAACGGGATGGATCAGGAAGCAGGAATACCCTCATTACATCCATTTCCGCCGGATTTATTCTTCTCATTGCACTTGCTGCCTGGAAGGTTTCCGCTTTTATAACATTTTTTCTGTTTTTGTACCTTTACTGGAGGAATTACCGAAGGGGTGACATTCCATTAGCCCTCCGCATATCACTTGCAGCGGCACAGTTATTAGCGGCACTGCTTCTTTCACATATGAGGCACGACGGCGCGCTCATAAGCCCGTCTTCAGTAATGGCTGTCCTCATGGTTCTGAAAAGACCGAAGATGATCTGGATCCCTGTTGCTGGAACTCTGCTCGCACTGTTATCTACAATCGCCGGTCAGGGTTCAACCGGGCATGTATCGGCTGTTATTATAGCGAAGATCCGTTTCCTGTTCTCACATCCGTCCAATCCCCAGCTCCTTTCTGACGACGCCAGACTTTTCTGGGTTCCCGGGTACACCAGTCCCACACCCGCACAGTTCCTGCTTCTGTTCGGGATTCCCATTGCTGCGGCTTTGCCCGGATTGCGGCAATTTTTCAGTGAGAAAAAAGGTAAGCTCATTTTCTGGTTCCTCTTTCTCTCGCTTGCGAGCTACCTTTTCTTTGACAGACTTCTTGTGTTTTTTGCGATTGCTCTGATCCCGGTCATTTCATTGTCCCTTAGAAAAACCTGGTTCATTATTCCCGCTCTGTCACTGATATTCCTGCAATCTGTTTTTCCAGGACATGTATCGGAGATAATCTCCAGAACCGGTCTGCAGTACAGGAATCCATCATCATTACTGAATGACACCGAACTCGATTCATTCCTGCAGTGGGTGCAACGGGAAACAGACAGTGATGAGGCCATACTGAGTTTCTGGCATATTTCAGGGCTGCTTTCCGCATATGCGGAGCGGCCGGTCGTTACTCATACTTTCTTTGAAAACAGCGATAATCGGGCAACCATCTTACGCTTCGCGAAGGTCATATTTATGCCCGAGGACAGTCTAATTTCCTTTATGCTTGAAAAGGAATGCAGTTTAGTTGTTTATCAGGCTGATTTTCTCCTTGATGAGAGTTTTTCAGGTCTTCTGTACCTTGCAGGCATTCAGGAGATACCGGATCATTCGGTTGCTCTGAAGATGCATTATTCACCGGAACTGCTCTCGAACCTGGTACCAGTATTTCAGGGGCCATCTCTTCGAGTATTCAGAATTGGAATGGAGAGTATTGAAACTCTTCCAAGACAGTTCCTCTTTGAGGAGAGGTACAGGAACTATTACGATGGCTATGATACTGCAAGGTATCTCATGTCAGATCAGAGGGCTTCATCCGGGATCCTGGCAGATAGAGCTATAGAATCAAGTGATCCTGAAATGCTTTCAGGAGCTTTCCTCCTCGGAATAACCGGCGGAGGTCCACAGGATGTTCTGGAACAGATGCTCAACGATCTGATTCAGTTGTATATTCAGGGATACTACAGTCTGGATCATCTTGCTGAGGATATTGAAACGTTCATTTACTGGTTCGGAAGCAGGAATGATTTAAGGCTTCTACTTGCAAGACTCTACACCTCCGAGGGACTGTTAATGAAAGCTGAAGTAGAATACCAGCTTATACTTGAAGAAGACCCGGGGAATAGTCAGGTTTCAGCTGAGCTGCAGTTAATAACCGACAGGGGACCGGAATGAAACTGGAATTCGTGAAGATGAGCGGTGCAGGGAACGATTTCATAGTTCTTGATAACAGGGACTCATCACTTGATTCCGTTATTTCGGCAGAATTAATCAGAAACCTGTGTGTCAGGGGCCTTTCTGTGGGCGCAGATGGAATACTCGAGATGATAAGTGATCCCCAGTACCCTTTCCATATGAAGTATTACAACAACAATGGAATAAGTGCTGGAATGTGCGGGAACGGCGCAAGATGCATGGTCAGTTACGCAGCTGCAAAGGGTATTGTTCCTGATAGCGGGGTTATCCATTTCAGAAGTGATGCAGGAGTTCATTCTGCTGAAATAACCTCTGGGGACAGTGTAAGATTATGGATGACCGATCCTGAAATACATTATCTTGACCGCCTGATTAACCTGGAATCAGTCGATTTGCATCTGTCATTCCTGGATACCGGCGTGCCACATGCAGTTGTTATGCTTGATGGAACTGAAGATTTATCATTCCCCGCGCTTGCTTCGAAACTCCGAGGACACACTCTTTTTGGAGAACCGGGCGCGAATGTTGATTTTGTCTGGATAAGAGGAGCTTCTGAGCTTGAGCTGCGGACCTGGGAGAGGGGTGTTGAGGGGGAGACACTGGCCTGTGGTACAGGAGCTGTAGCCTCAGCGATATGTGCAAACAGAATCCATGAAATGAATCTTCCCATCGATATTACAGTAAGAAGCGGCCAGAAGCTGATAGTTGGAAAGAACAGCATGGGCTGGTGGCTCCAGGGTGAAGCAAGAGCAGTATACTCCGGGGTTCTTGAATACACATTTGTCCAGAACATGGCGACAGCATTATGAAAAACTATTCACCTCATCAAAACGGAGCGGGTATAACTCAGTTGGCAGAGTGTCAGCTTCCCAAGCTGAATGTCGCGGGTTCGACCCCCGTTACCCGCTCCATATTACTTCTTTCCCTTCTGCTTCTATTACATTCTTCCATTTTTGCGTCCCCCCTTTACACCAGCCCGGATTTCTGGCTTATGGCTTCAGGATATGGCCTGTTTAACTATTCAACTGCTGAATCACCAGCCAGTGAGGCATCCTTGTTACTTCAGCTGAAAAATGGAAACAGGAAAGCTCTTATACCCCTGGTACATCTCCTTGTGGCTTCAGGCAGAACGGAGTATGCCGAAGTATGGATGGAGGGCAGAGGAGTGACCATACCCGTATCCAGAAGAGATCTCGGAATAGCCCTTTCATGGTATGGTCGATTCGATCTTCACGGCATTATGACTTCGGATCTTCCCATTCCTCCCGATCTTGAAGATGACGATTATGCATTCACGCTTGCCGCAATACTCCACATGGGATGGATGCACAGTTCGCAGGATGGATGTTTCCATCCCGACCTTTTTGTGGGAGCGTCAGATCTTGATATGATCGCTTCACATTTTTTTTCATCATCGTACCACTGGGATAGAGACTGGATAGGCATGAGATCCCTTGACAGTCTCTTTTCAGCAGGTGCCCGTGAACGAGGCGGGCAATGATAACCGATACCAGAAAAGGCTGGGCTTTTCTTAAGCAGCTGAATCTCGATATTCAGGAAAAAACGCAGCAGATTGCAGGCAATTTTGAAATTATCCCTGCTGTGATATCCTGGATACGCTTCGTTGGAGCTGCTGCGGTGATTATCATAATTTACAGATCAATGAACCTCTATTTGCTCTTCTGGGTTATACTTGCTTGTGCTGTTTCCGATTACCTTGACGGATGGGTCGCCAGAAGACTGAAAAAAACTTCCTATCCGGGTAAGGTCATGGATTTCATAGCTGACAAACTGTTCATATCGATAACCCTTCTGGCACTGGCATTCTCTCTTGGGGCCATTGACACGGTAGTTGCCGGGATACTTGCCGGTTATCATCTTCTTCTTCTTTTTCTGCTTGCAGCTGTATCCTGGAGTATTCATATACCTGTTGTTACAATAACCACAGGAGAACGTCTTGCCGTACTTGCAAGTTATCTTCTTCTGATAACAGCGGTTGGAAAACTTGCTTTCCCTTCGAAGCATATATTCCAATCCCTTTATACACCCCTGACGATAATTGCTCTCCTTTCCGCTCTAACCGGCCTTCTGAGTTATCTCCGCCTTCTCAGAAGGATGCTATCACGTTTTCTGGAGTAGAATATGTTTATCAACCTGACGCTTATTCTTTCACTGTTTCTGTCGAACGGAGCTGATCTGGAGATCGCGGGTGATTTCGTTTCTGCCGGACAGGCTTATTACGAAGATACCGATATCTCCGGTGAGGCAAGGATCATTTGCAGGTTCCTTGAGGAAGCCCTTTACTCCGGAAGCAGCGAGCATGCCTTCGATCTTATTATGCAGCTTGAGCAGCTCCCTTTCGAATCTTCCTTTTTCGATTTCTGGTATGCGAGACTAAGCTGGAACTGCGGTTTGCCGCAAAAGGCTTGCGAAGCCCTTGATGCCGTTACGGGAAGCATGTGGCTTCAGAGCAGAGCAAGGGGACTTGCAGCTCAGTTCAGGGGAGATGCTGAGGAAGCTGCCGTGCAGTTCAGACTCTCCCTGACGCTGGCAGAATCGGCAAGACAGCGCTTCTATTCGGCCCTTGATCTCAGTTTCGCTCTTATCCAGACCGGGAGCTACGATGAAGCGGGAGATATTGCCGTCTTTCTTGCGGGTAACTTTCCCGGAGAAAGCCTTCCTCTCATATCCCTCGCTCTGAACTATCAGGAACAGGACAGGTTCGGTGAGGCCATGTCCATACTTCAATCGGTATACTCCGGAGATGAGTACACTTTCATCTCCAAGCATTTCGCAGCGGCTCTTCTGGAGGATCTGGAATGAAAAACGTGTTTCCGAAATTCTTGAGAAATATCATGGTAGGGAAGAGGGGCGCTGCAGGACTGAAAAACAGTGTAATCCACCTCCCTGATGATCTGATCGATCCTGCCGGATTCGTAGTTTATTCGGGACCTGAGGAATCGGATGTCTGGCCGGCTGTTTACCTCACGAACACCCTTCAGAGGGAATATCCTGGAAAAGAAATTATTGTCATATGCAGAAGAAGGGACAACGATCTGTTCAACATGCTGCGTGTCAGGCCCTCAGTTCATTGCTACGAAGGGCGTCCCCTGGTACCTGATACTATCGAAGCGGATTCCATCCCGGCTGGAATGATTCTGTTACACCCTTATACAATCGTCCTCAGTGAAGATGAAAGGTTACTTTCCAGAACACACTGCAGAATACGTATGGCTCCTCTGAGCAATTCATCGCCATACATTAACTTCAGAGTAAAAACCGTATCGAAGGTCTATCCGGATCTTCTTTCGGAAATGTGCAGTGCCATAGGGATAACTTACGATGCGGAATGGAAACCCTCTGTTCCAAACAGGATGGAAGAGATCGTGGAGCATAAGATTGCCCCTTTTTCAGGAAGGATGCTTCCGTACATAGTCACTACGCCATCCGCCATATCAATTCTCGAAAAGCGCAGGGCTGAAATACCACTCAGAACAGTAACGCTGTCCGGCAAAAACAGTGATTTCGCTCACCTGGACAGAGAGATAAAGACAGTAATCATTGCAAATGCATCGGCGGTAATAACCGATTCCGATGATCTATGGGGAGACGCCTGCGCACATAATGTCCCAGTCGTTGGTATCGACACATCCAGCAAGTTCTTAAAATGGAAAGACAGAGAACCGGCATCGGACGAAGAGGAATTTTCTGAAGCATGGATCAGGCTCCTGAAAAAAGGCTGGTAACTTGTCTCTGGTCGTAAGAACACCCAACTGGCTCGGGGATCTTGTCATGTCACTCCCGGCCATTTCTATGCTTTCGAAGGAATATCCGGGCATGAGCTTATGGTCCCACCCGAGAGTATCAGGGCTTATTCCCGTATTCTTCCCATCAACGAATGTCTATACTGCCGGGAGACTGAAAGGGAGCGAATTTTCAACGCTTCTTCTTATGACAGATTCTTTCAGATCCGCATTTGCGGGTTTACTGTCGCGTATACCTCAGAGGATAGGGTACAGGACAGATATGAGGGGATTCCTTCTCACGAATGCGATAAACCCTCCTTCTGACCGTTCTCATCACCATTCTGCTGATTACGATAAGCTTGCTCTTGCTGCTGGTGCTTCCGGAGCTCCGCTTGCGCTGAAACCTGCGGTTGAACCGACAGGCGAACCGCATACCGCGTATTTCGCGGGTGCAAGGTACGGGAGCGCTAAAATGTGGCCCCATTTCCGGGAACTTGCACACAGTATTTATGAAAACACAGGGCTTCCATCCGTGTTCTACGGTTCCCCCGAAGAGAAACAGGGTCTTAAAGAAATATCCTCAGGCGTACCACTCGCGGAAGTCAGAACGGATCTCACACTTTCCGGATTGGCTTCCCGCCTTCTCGCAGCTGAGCTTGCTGTCGGAAATGATTCGGGAGGAGTTCATCTTTCGGCTGTGCTTGGAATCCCTACTGTTACAATATTCGGTTCAACTTCTCCTCGATGGACAGCACCAACGGGCAAATTCACTGCAGCGGTAAAAACCGATCGCGAATGTTCACCATGTTTTAAACGTGAATGCCCCGAAGGCATACCCGGATGCCTGAGCGATATCACTACCGGTGAAGTACTCTCCGCCTGCATGGAACTGATGAAAATGGTTTCAGATGAATGAGAAAAAATATCTTCTTATCGACTGCAACGCTCTGCTTTACAGAGGGCATTTCGCCATGATACGTTCCCCGCTAAGAGCAAAGGATGGAACCAATACCAGCGGCCTTAATTATTTGATTCGCGAATTGATCAATTTGAAGGATTCACGGGAGCCTTCTGTTACGATCGCAGTATTCGACCATCCATCTCCCGTTTTCCGAAAGAAATTGTTTCCGGCATACAAAGCCAACCGCCCTTCGATGCCAGAGGAACTCCGCACACAGTCCGCATATGCAAGAGAGTTGATACCGGCTCTTGGATTCCCGCTTCTGGAGAAGGAAGGATTTGAGGCCGACGATATAATCGCCTGGCTTTCGCAGAAGGCAGTCTCCAGAGGCGATAAAGTGGAGATCCTCTCCCCGGATAAAGACCTTCTCCAATTGGCTGCGGACGGTGTGACTATAATCAGACCGGGCAGGAGAGGCGGTCAGGAGACCCTTATCGGGAAGAACGATGTTGAAGGCGTGATGGGTGTCCGTGCTGACCAGGTTGCAGATTTCCTTGCACTTACTGGCGATTCCTCGGACAATATTCCCGGCGCTAAAGGTATTGGCCCGAAGACAGCTCTTAATCTTATGCAGAAGTTCCATAGTGTCGACGGGATTTACGGATCAATTACAGATGTATCACCGGAATCTGTCCGCAGTAAACTTGAGAACAGCAGGGAAATGGTGTATCTCAGCCGGAAACTGATATCACTTGTACCAGCCCAACAAATGGATATCTCCCTCGAAGACCTTTCAATGAAGCATCCCGATGAGAAATTAGCATCTTCGATACTTTCTGCCATGGGAATGCAGAACATACTGAGCAGAATGGGAATCAGCCCCCCCGGCGACCTTTTCGGCGCACTCGGGAACGTACCTTCCACTAAATGGTGTTCAACATCCGTAATAGGAAGTATTCAGGAACTTGAAGAATTTGACCTTGACCGCCTCCAGGAGGGTTTCCTGGCACTTGATACCGAAACCACGTCAAAACGCCCATTCCAGGCTGATCCTGTAGGGATATCCCTGACAGCTTCTGAAAAGAATGCAGTCTACATACCTCTTTCCGGGACAGATGCGATTTCCATCGATGAGGTCGTTCCGGTTCTAAGCCGGATACTGAAAGACAGACTGGTAGTGGCACAGAACGGGAAGTACGATATTCACATTCTTGAATCCATGGGTCTCCGGATCGGCAAACTGGCTGGTGATCCCATGATAGCGGATTACCTTCTGCGGCCTGAGGTACAGTCTCATTCTCTTTCGACCCTGTCTGTAAAGTGGCTCGGGAGACCAATGGTCGAGTACCGCGAAGTCCTTGGCAACGCCGGATCACTGGCAGATGTTGAAACAATGAAAGTAGCGGAGTACTGCGGCTGCGATTCGGCAACCGCTCTTGCACTGAACAGGGTACTGAGAAAAGAACTTGAAAAGGATGAGAAACTGCTGAATCTGTACGATTCACTCGAACTTCCTCTTGTCAGAGTGATCTCGGATATGGAAAAGCGGGGTATCGGCCTCGATACCGAATCACTTGCAAAACTTGAATCGGAATTTTCAGATACGGAACGGGAACTTGAGGAGGAAGCAAGGGAAATCGCCGGTTTTGCTGTCAATCTCAACAGCCCCTCGCAGGTTTCCCATACATTGTTCGAAGTTCTCGGACTCACTCCTGTGAAGAAAACCGGCAAAGGGAAATTCTCTTCCAGTATAGAGGTTCTTGAAAAGCTGAGAGGCAAGCACAGGTTCGTTGATACTGTTATTCAGCACAGAGAGCTCTCAAAACTTCTGAACACATACATTAAAAGAATGCCCGGATACGTCTGCGGTCGAGATGGCCTGATACACACCAGTTTCAGTCAGACAGTCACTGCTACCGGAAGATTGAGTTCAAGCAGCCCCAACCTCCAGAATATACCTGTACGGACCAGCAGAGGACGCGAGGTGAGAAGATGCTTCGTACCAGGAGAGGACAATCAAGTACTCATTACAGCCGACTATTCCCAGATAGAACTTCGGATACTCGCGCATATGGCAGGGCCGGGTAACCTCAGGCAGGCTTACGAAGATAATAAGGACATACACAGCTCCACCTCTGAGGCTCTGTTTGGCGATTCATCTCCCGCGCACAGAAGGAAAGCCAAGGAAGTTAATTTCTCCATTCTCTACGGTATCAGTTCCTGGGGACTGAGCAACAGGCTGAATGTCAGCAGGGGGGAAGCCGCCGGAATAATAACCAGATACCTCGAAACTTATCCCGAACTTGATTCCTTTTTCAGTAGATGTATTGAGTATGCGGAGGAACATGAGGAAACAAGAACCCTTCTTGGACGGAGGCGTGAGTTCAAGGGGTTCAGATCCGCAAGGGGAACCACCAGAAACGCGATGGAGCGTATGGTGATAAACACGACTGTTCAGGGATCCGCCGCGGATATCATAAAGATAGCGATGCTGAAAGTG